>JADLDQ010000380.1 GCA_020846575.1 Burkholderiales bacterium | reverse complement strand
GCCGACACCGAGGCCAAGTACGTGAAACTGGCCGACGAATCGGTGTGCATCGGCCCCCCCTCGGCCGTCGCGAGCTACCTCAACATCCCGGCCATCATCAGCGCGGCCGAGGTGACCGATGCGGAGGCGATCCATCCCGGCTACGGCTTTCTCTCCGAGAACGCCGACTTCGCCGAGCGGGTGGAGAAGAGCGGTTTCGTCTTCATCGGCCCGCGCGCCGAAACCATCCGCCTCATGGGAGACAAGGTCAACGCGAAGCAGGCGATGCACAAGGCCGGAGTGCCCTGCGTGCCGGGATCGGAAGGTCCGCTGCCCGAGGATCCGGCCGAGATCGTCAAGGCGGCGCGCAAGGTCGGCTATCCGGTCATCGTCAAGGCCTCGGGCGGCGGCGGCGGGCGCGGCATGCGCGTGGTGCACACCGAGGCGGCGCTGAAGAACGCGGTGAGTCTCACGCGCAGCGAGGCCCAGGCGGCCTTCGGGGACCCGACGGTCTATCTAGAGAAGTACCTGGAGAACCCGCGCCACATCGAGGTTCAGGTGCTCGCCGACGCGCACAAGAACGTGATCTAACTGGGCGAGCGCGACTGCTCGCTGCAGCGCCGCCACCAGAAGATCATGGAGGAGGCGCCCGCCCCCGACATCCCCGCGCGGCTGAGGGTGCGCATCGGCGAGCGCTGCATCGAGGCCTGCCGCAAGATCGGCTATCGCGGAGCGGGCACGTTCGAATTCCTCTACGAGGGCGGGGAGTTCTGCTTCATCGAGATGAACACCCGGGTGCAGGTCGAGCACCCGGTGACCGAGATGGTGACCGGTGTGGACATCGTGCAGGAGCAGATCCGCGTGGCGAGCGGCGAGAAGCTGCGCTACCGGCAGCGCGACATCGAGCTGCGCGGCCACGCCCTGGAGTGCCGCATCAACGCCGAGGATCCGTTTACCTTCACGCCCTCGCCGGGAAAGATCCTGTCCTACCACCCGCCGGGAGGACCCGGCATCCGCGTGGATTCGCACATCTACCAGGGCTACACCGTGCCGCCGTACTACGATTCCATGCTCGGCAAGGTGATCGCCTACGGCGACACCCGCGACCAGGCGATCCGGCGCATGCGCATCGCGCTCTCGGAGATGGTGGTGGAAGGTATCCGGACCAACATCCCGCTGCACCAGGAACTGCTCGCCGACGCGCAGGTGGTGCGCGGCGGCGTGTCGATCCATTACCTCGAGCGGCAGATCGCGCGGCGCGCGGCCGAGCGCGAGGAATGAGCACCCCCGTGGCCTGGACCACGCTCAGCCTGGAACTGGAGCCATCCGCCGCCGAGCGGCTGTCGGCGCGTCTGATCGAACTGGGCGCGCCCTGCGTGAGCGCCGAGGATCCCGACGCCGGCACCGACTCGGAACGGCCCGCGTTCGACGAGCCCGGGGAAGCGGCCCTGCGCTGGCGGCGCGTGCGCCTGCAGGTGCTGGTGGAGGACGCCGTCGCGGGCACGGCGCTGCTCGCGCGCGCCTGCGCCGAGGAACGCATCGAGCCGCGCGCGACGTGCGCTGCGCCGATCGAGACGCGCGACTGGGTGCGCGCTTCGCAGGCTCAGTTCCAGCCGATGCGCGCGGGCGAGCGCATCTGGGTGGTGCCATCATGGTGCGAGCCGCCCGATCCGTCCGCGTTCAACTTGCGCATCGACCCGGGCCTCGCGTTCGGCACCGGGAGCCACCCGAGTACGCGGCTTTGCCTGCGCTGGCTGGAGCGCGAAGTCCGCGGCGGCGAGACCCTCGTCGACTATGGCTGCGGGTCCGGCATCCTAGCCATCGCGGCGCGCAAGCTGGGTGCCGGGCGAGCCCTCGGCATCGACATCGACCCGCAGGCTCTGGAGAGCGCGCGCGCCAACGCGGCCGCCAATGGCGTAGGCTGTGAATTCCTCGAAGCCACCGAACCCCTCGACCTGCGGGCGGATCTCGTGGTAGCGAACATCCTCGCGAACCCCTTGCGGCTGCTCGCGCCGGCGCTCGCCGGCCTCACGCGCCCCGGCGGCCGGCTGGCGCTCGCCGGACTGCTGGAAACCCAGGCCGAGGAGCTCGCGCGCATCTACGCGCCCTGGTTCTTCTCGATCCAGCGCACCGACGAGGAAGGCTGGACGCTGCTCGACTGCGGGCCGAGGCGCGCCACGTGAGCCTCGTCACCCGTTGCCCCGAATGCGTCACCGCCTATCGCGTCAGCCAGGCTCAGCTCGACGCGCGCGGCGGCCGGGTGCGCTGCGGGCGCTGCGGCGAAGTGTTCGACGCCGTTGCCTGCGCGGAGGAACCGGCCGTGCCGGCCCAGGTCGGATTGCCGCCGCATGGCGGCGACGAAGCACCGCAGGACGAACCACCGGTGCGGGCCGAAGCCCCGGCATTGGTTCCGCCGCCCGACCGGTCGCCGATGGATCCGGCGCCAGCCGGCGACGCCCTCGTCGCGGACGCGTCGCACACCGGAACGGATTCCGACTCTGTTTCACCAGCGGCGGGCGAATCGCCCGAACCACCCGCGTGGCCCTCGGAAGTCGCCGCGGACCGTGCCGGGCGGGACGCGAACGACTCGGCACCGAGTGGGACAGACCCAGCCGGCGCAAGCGAAGCGCCCGCAGACGCGGAACGGCCAGAGTGGAAGGCAGCGGAGGATCGATCCGAGGCAAGGGCAGAGACGAAATGGCCAGAGTGGACGGCAGCGGAGGATCGATCCGAGTCAACGGCAGAGACGAAACGGCCAGAGTGGACGGCAGCGGAGGATCGAACCGAGACAAAGGCAGCGACGGAACGGCCCGAGTGGGCGGAAGCGGCGGATCAATTCGAGTCAAACGCACAGACGGAACGGCCCGAGTGGACCGCAGCGAGCTTCGAGTCCGGCTCGCCGACCGCCACTGCGCCGCCGGCTCCGGGCGAACCCGAAGCCACCTCCCGAGAGGCACATGCCGCAACGCCTGGCGAACCATCCGAGGACGACACACGCCCTGCGGATGCCCCCTCCAGGCAGCTTGTCGGCGATGCGGCGCCGGCAGCGTGGCTCGCCGGCATCCCGCCCCAAGATGAAACGCAGCAGCAGCCGGCCTCGGCCGGCGGTGGCACGGGGCAGGCGGCAGCCTACGAATTCGGCCCTCCGAGTCGACCCCGGCCCGCCAGGGCCTGGTGGCTTGCCGGCAGCCTCCTCGTCCTGGCGCTCGCAGCGCAGGCGGTCTTCTTCCTGCGCGGACCGATCGCGCTCCTGTGGCCGCAGGCGAAGCCGCTGCTCGTCACCGCCTGCGGGACGCTGGGATGCGAGGTACCGCTGCCGCGCCGCGCCGACATGGTGAGCATCGAGCATTCGGACCTGCAGGCGGATCCGGCCCGACCCGGCGTCATGGTGCTGACCGCGACGCTGCGCAACCGCGCACCCTTCCCGCAGGATTTCCCGGCGCTGGAACTGACGCTCACCAACCGCCTCGACCAGCCGCTTGCCCGGCGCGTCATCGAGCCAAGGGACTACCTGGCGCGCCTTGCGCCAGAGGGGTTCGGCGCCTCGAGCGAGAGCCAGGTGCGCCTGCCGATGAACGCCGCGTCGGTGGGGGCGAGCGGCTACCGCCTCTACCTGTTCTATCCCTGAGCCCCGGTCGGCCGGCGTTCGGCAGCGGTAGCTGCCGGCGTACCAGGCGGGACGGACCGAAGTTCCCCCATGCGACAATTCGCAGCTCCACGAACCCAAGGAACGATCTCGATGCGCACCCTGATCTGCGGCTCCATCGCCTACGACAACATCATGGTGTTCCAGGGCCGCTTCAAGGATCAGATCCTGCCCGACCAGATCCACATCCTGAATGTGGCGTTCCTCGTTCCGCAGTTGCGGCGCGAGTTCGGCGGCTGCGCCGGCAATATCGCCTACAACCTGAAGCACCTGGGCGGCGAGCCGGTGATCATGGCCACAGTCGGGGAGGACGCCCAGCCCTACCGCTACCGCCTGGAGCGCATCGGGTTGGAGAGGACCCACGTGCGCGAGGTACCCGACACCCTGACCGCGCAGGCCTTCATCACCACCGACCTGGACGACAACCAGATCACGGCCTTCCATCCGGGCGCCATGAACCACTCGCATCTGAACAGCGTGGGCGAGACCCGCGGCGTACGGCTCGCCATCGTCGCCCCGGACGGCAGGGAAGGCATGCTGCAACACGCGCGCGAACTGGCCGAGGCCGGCATTCCCTACATGTTCGACCCGGGGCAGGGACTGCCGATGTTCTCGGGCGAGGAGCTGCTCGCCTTCGTCGAGCGCGCGAGCTACGTCGCGGTCAACTCCTACGAAGGCAAGATGCTGCAGGACCGCACCGGTCTTTCGCTGGAGCGCATCGCGGCCAAGGTCGAGGCCCTCATCGTCACCCACGGCGCCGAGGGCTCCAGCATCTACACGCGCGGCGAGCGCATCGACGTGCCCAGCGTCAAGCCGGAAGGGATCGTCGATCCGACCGGCTGCGGTGACGCCTACCGGGCGGGCCTGCTCTACGGCATCGCCGCCGGCATGGACTGGCGCGCCACGGGGCAGATCGCCTCGGTCATGGGTTCGCTCAAGATCGCCACGCGCGGCGGGCAGAACCACGAGCTCTCACGCGAGCGGATCGCGAGCGTATACCGCTCGGCTTTCGGGGCGAGCCCGTGGTGAGGCGATGAACCGCGCGTGACTGGGCCTGCTATCCCGCCGGGCCCCCCGGCCGCCGAAAACGGCTGCAAGCCGCCTGGAACACCCGGCGGTCCTCCAAGCGGAAGGCCGTCAGGCTGCCGCCCCAGACACAGCCGGAGTCCAGGGCGACGAAGTTCTTCCCGAGCCTCAATCCCAGCGCCGACCAGTGACCGCAGATGAGCCGTTGCGCACTGCTCCTGCGCCCGGGCACCTCGAACCAGGGCATGAAGCCGGGCGGTGCATGCTCGACCTCGCCCTTGCTCCTGAACTCCATCACGCCATCGATGGTGCAAAAGCGCATGCGCGTCATCGCGTTGACGATCACCCGCAGGCGCTCGGCGCCGGCGAGCGCGTCGTCCCAGCGGTCCGGGTCGCTGCCGTAGAGTTCACCGAGGAATTCGCGGTGGCGCGGACCGCGCAGCGCCTCCTGCGCCTCGCGCGCGAGCGCCTGTGCCCGTGCGAGCGTCCACTGCGGCAACAGGCCCGCGTGCACCATGGCCCAGGGCGGTTCGACGTGGATGAGCGGCTGCAAACGCAGCCAGTCGACCAGTTCCGGCCCGTCCGGGGCTTCCAGCACATCCTGGAAAGTGTCGTCGCGGCGCGGCCGGTCGAATCCCATGGCGCGCACGACCAGATGCAGATCGTGGTTGCCGAGCACGGTGAGCGCCGCGGCGCCCAGCCCGCGCACGAAACGCAGCACCGCCAGCGACTGGGGCCCGCGGTTGACGAGATCGCCTCCCAGCCACAGGCGGTCGCGCGCGGGGTCGAAGCCGATCTCATCGAGCAGCCGGCGCAACTCGTCGTAGCAGCCCTGGATGTCGCCGATCGCGTAGGTGCTCATTCGGGTCGGGAGCGCATCCGAAGACGGTCCATGCGAGGTCGGGCGATTCTACTGGCGCCGGCAATGCGCGGGGAGCTTCATCTTTCGCTGTATGACTGTATGAATATCCGAGCCGGTTTCGGAGCGTGGAGATCGGGTGGATCGCCGGTGAGTAAGTCACTCGCTGCCGCTCGGCGCTGCGCCAGACTCTCGCCGCCTCCCGAGATCGGCGCCGGAATCACCCCTGAAGGGGGAAGAAGCGCTCCACCCAGCCCCGCACCAGGCTCACCACCCGCGGGTTCTCCTCGGCGAACATGAAGTGGTCCGCGCCATCGATGAGGTGCAGCTCGCAGGGCGAT
>JADLDQ010000379.1 GCA_020846575.1 Burkholderiales bacterium | reverse complement strand
GGCGGCGGCACCACAGACATCGCCATCTTCCGCGAGGGCGCGATCCGCCATACCGCGGTGGTGCCGATCGCCGGCGACCAGATCACCAACGACATCGCGATGGCGCTGCGCACCCCGACCTCGGACGCCGAGGACCTCAAGATCCGTTACGGCTGCGCGCTGCGCCAGCTGGCCGATGCGAGCGCGATGATCGAAGTGCCGGGCGTGGGCGACCGCCCCGCGCGGGAGCTGTCGCGCCAGGTGCTCGCCGAGGTGGTCGAACCTCGGGTCGAGGAGCTGTACTCGCTGGTGCAGAAGGTGCTGCGCGAGTCCGGCTACGAGGAACTGCTCTCCTCGGGCGTCGTGCTCACCGGCGGCAGCGCGGTGATGCAGGGCATGGTCGAGCTGGGCGAGGAGATCTTCCACATGCCGGTGCGACTGGGTCTGCCGCGCTACTCGGGCGGCCTCGCGGAGGTGATCCGCAGCCCGCGCTACTCCACCGTGGTCGGGTTGCTGCTCGAGGGCAAGGCGCAGATGGAGCGGGGCCTGCGGGCGCGCCAGAACGGCTCGTTCAAGCAGGTGCTCGCGAGGATGAAGGAATGGTTCCAGCGGAACTTCTGAGCATCCCGACCGCCGCAGGCGGCGGCCGGTGTTCGCAAAGTATGCGGGCAGCTGCAGAACGCTTTCTCGAAAGCCGGGGCGGCGCGCACGCCGGCGCCGGCCCGGCAAACGAATCTCGAATGTGTTTTCACCGGCGCCTGGCAGGCAGGCGCCGTTTCTTGTGGTGCAACCGCAACCAGGAGGTCAGCCAATGTTTGAACTCGTAGAAACCCAGACCGGGGCGACGGTGATCAAGGTCATCGGTGTCGGCGGCGCGGGCGGCAACGCCGTCGACCACATGATCCGCAACAGCGTGCAGGGAGTGGAGTTCGTTTGCGCGAACACCGATGCCCAGGCGCTGGCGCGGGGTCAGGCGCGCAGCATGGTGCAACTGGGCGTGACCGGGCTGGGCGCGGGCGCCAAGCCCGAGGCCGGGCGCAACGCGGCGCAGGAGGCGCGCGAGCAGATCGCCGAGTCGCTGCGGGGCGCTCACATGGTATTCATCACCGCAGGCATGGGCGGGGGCACCGGGACCGGCGCCGCCCCGGTGATCGCCCAGATCGCCAAGGAGCTGGGCCTTCTGACCGTGGCGGTGGTGACCAAGCCGTTTTCGTTCGAGGGCGCGCGGCGCATGCAGGCAGCCGAGGGCGGCATCGTGGAACTGTCACAGCACGTCGATTCGGTGATCGTCATCCTCAACGAGAAGCTGGAGGAGGTGCTGGGCGAGGACGTGCTGATGGAGGAAGCCTTCGCCGCCGCGGACAACGTGCTGAAGAACGCGGTGGCCGGCATCTCCGAGATCATCAACGTCCCGGGCCTGGTCAACGTGGACTTCCAGGACGTGCGCACGGTGATGGCCGAGCAGGGCATGGCGATGATGGGTTCGGCATCGGCCGCCGGCGTGGACCGCGCGCGCATCGCCGCCGAGCAGGCGGTGGCGAGCCCGCTGCTTGAAGGCGTGAACCTCTCCGGCGCGCGCGGCGTGCTGGTCAACGTGACCGCCGCCAAGTCGAGTCTGAAGATGCGCGAGACCCGCGAGATCATGAACACCGTGCGCAGTTTCGCGGCCGACGACGCGACCATCATCCATGGCGCGGTGTACGACGATTCGATGGGCGACGAGCTGCGGGTGACCGTGGTGGCCACCGGCCTGGGTCAGCCCGCGGCCGCGCGGCAGCCCAAGCCGCAGCTGGTCGTGTCGCACAAGACGGGCACCGACAACCTGCCGGTCGGGGGCACCGACTACGGCGCGCTCGAGGCGGTGCCCGCGGTGATCCGCAAGAACCGCAGATCGACGGTCGAGGCGCTGGCCGCGAGCGGGGTGGACCAGTACGACATCCCGGCGTTCCTGCGCAAGCAGGCGGACTGAAAGCTGTCCGTCGCGATGACTGCCGCCCGGGCCTCACCGGCCGATAACCTGCCGGCCGGAGCGCCGCACGCGCGCTCGACGTGCATCCTCGCCCGGGCGCGCCGGCGCAATCCCGGCTGGGAGCGGGACCCTCCCGATGCTACTATCCGATCCCCATCGGGCGATCACCGCCTGAAACCCGCCCCCGCGCCGTGCTCGATCAACGCACCCTGAAGACCACCGTTCGCGCGACCGGCGTCGGCCTGCATTCCGGCGAGAAGGTGGCGATCGCCCTGCGCCCGGCGCAGCCCGACTCCGGCATCGTGTTCCGGCGCGTGGATCTGCCCAGGCCCGTGGACATCCGCGCCCGGGCCGAGCGCGTGGCGGACGCGAGGCTGTGCAGCACCCTTGAAGAAGACGGCGCGCGCGTCGCGACCGTCGAGCACCTGATGTCGGCGTTCGCCGGGCTGGGCGTGGACAACGCGTACGTGGATCTGAACGGTCCGGAAGTCCCCATCATGGACGGTTCGGCCGGACCCTTCGTGTTCCTGCTCCAGTCCGCAGGCATCGAGGAGCAGCCGGCGCCGAAGCGTTTCCTCAGGATACGCCGCGCAGTCGAGGTGCGCGACGGCGATAAGTGGGCGAAGCTGGAACCCTTCGAGGGTTTCCGCCTTTCGTTCTCGATCCGGTTCGACCATCCGGTGCTGGAGCGCTCGGCGCAGTCCGTGAGCGTCGATTTCGCGGCGACTTCCTACGTGAAGGAAATCGCGCGCGCGCGAACTTTCGGCTTCATGCAGGACGTGGACGAACTGCGCTCGGCCGGGTTGGCGTTGGGCGGAAGCCTCGACAACGCCGTCGTGATGGACGAGTACCGCGTGCTCAACGCCGACGGCCTGCGCTACGCGGACGAGTTCGTGCGCCACAAACTGCTGGATGCCATCGGCGATCTTTACCTCATCGGCCACCCGATTGTCGGCGCGTTCGCGGCGCACAAGTCGGGCCACGCCCTGAACAACCGCCTGGTGCGCGAGGTGCTCGCGCAGCGCGATGCCTGGGAGATGGTCACCTACGCGCGCGGCGAGGACGCGCCGGCCGGGCTGGTGAGGCTTTTCGCGCAGCCGGCAGCGTAGCCCGCAGCGCCGCGTCGACCCGCCGCGCCTCTGCGTCCCGCCGAGATTCGCCATCCCGCCGAATTTCTGCGGGCCGCCGCGACTCTGCGAGCGGCTGCGACTCTGCGAGCGGCTGCGACTCTGCGAGCCGCTGTGCCTCTGCGACCCGCCGCGACTCCGCGACCCGCTGTGACTCTGCGAGCCGCCGCGACTCCGCGAGCCGATACCACTCTGCGATCTGCAGCGACCCTGCGACTTGCCACGACCCTGCGACTTGCCGCGAATCGGGCGGGCGGCGCTCAGCGCGATCCCGTGGTCCGCGCGCGCGCCGCGAGCGCTTGCACGATCGACTTCAGACTGGATTCAGGAAGCGATTCTCCAAGCGCGTTCAATGCGTTGGCGCCTCCCTCGCCGATCCATGCCTGCTTTGGACCGACACCGGTACATGGCGCCGGGGGTTGCGCATGAATGATGACGGAGGTAACCTCTCGCCCGGGTCGCGACAGCCGCTGGCACAGCAGCGGGGCCATCAGTTTCAGCTTCGCGGCGCTCGCGCTGTTGACGGCAAAGATAACGACCTTTCCCTGCTTCACGTTCGCGATCGAGCAGGATCGCGCAAGACTCTGCGGCAGCGCATCGAGCAGGGCTTCGCGCAGTTCGAGAATTCGTACAGCCTTGGGCAGCAGGGCAGCGGCCTGGTCGGCCTGCTTGAGGAAATCGGCAGCAGTTCGCCGGGAATGCATGGACGACAGACCTCGGGGGACGGGACGTGCATATTATTCTGGTTTCCAACAGGCTGGCGCCTGCGCGCCCCTTGCACCTGGGTACGGGGCATCTGGCGCTGGCTTTCCTGGGGCTGCTGTGCGCGATCCTCGCGGCCTCCTGGACGCTTTCGTTCCTGACGGTGCGCTACGCGGCGGCCCTGAAGCTGCCCGAAGTGGATTCCCTGATCGTCTCGGTACAGGCGCGCGAGCAGGAGCGCAACGACACGTTCCTGCGCCAGAACCTGGATGCCCTGGCGATGCGGCTGGGCCAGCTGCAGGCGCAGTTGACGCGGCTGGACGCGCTCGGTGAGCGGGTGTCCTCGCTGGCGGGCTTGAAGGCGAGCGAGTTCCGCTTCACCGAGAATCCGGGCCGCGGCGGGGCGCTCTCCGCGTCGCTGCCGCCGCAGAGCATGAGCATGAACGCCCTGAGCCGCGCGCTCGATGTGCTCTACGCGAAGATGGAGAACCGTAACGACCAGCTCGGCATCCTTGAGAACACGCTGTTCGACGCTCGCATCAAGAGCAGCCTGTTGCCCACGGTGATGCCGGTCGAGGGGAACTGGAACGCGTCGAGTTTCGGCTGGCGCATCGACCCGTTCACCGGCCAGAACGCGTTGCACGAGGGCGTGGATTTCATCGCCGACATCGGCACGCCGATTTTCGCGGCGGCGGGCGGCCTGGTCGCGTTCGCCGGAACCCATCCGCAGTACGGCAACATGGTGGAGATCGACCACGGCAATGGCTTCATCACCCGCTACGCACACGCCTCTCGCGTGCTCGCGAGGCAGGGCGAAGTGGTGCAGCGCGGGCGCAAGATCGCCGAGGTGGGCGCCTCGGGCCGCGCCACCGGGCCGCACCTGCACTTCGAGGTCAGGTACCGGGGGAGTGCGCAGGACCCCACCCGGTTCCTGCGCGCCTCCGCGCGCTAGTCCGGCGCGGTTCTTCTACCCGCTCGGGCGGACTCGCGTGTCCGGCGGGAGGCGCTGGCCCGCCGTGCTAGAATTCGCGCTTTCCGTTTCGCGCCTATCCCCAGGATTTCACGTGCCTTGAAGGCCATTTTCGGCAGTCGCAACGAGCGCCTGCTGAAGCGGTATTTCGCGGCGGTGAAAGCGGTCAACGCGCTGGAACCGGCGATCTCGGCCCTGTCCGACGAGCAGCTCGCGGCGAAGACAGCGCAGTTCAGGGAGCGCATCTCCAAGCGGGTCGAGGCGGCCGCCGCGGACCAGCGGGACGCCGAGGAAAAGGCGGCCGTCGAGGCCCTGCTGCCCGAAGCGTTCGCGGTGGTGCGCGAGGCCTCCCGGCGCGTGCTCGGCATGCGCCACTTCGACGTGCAGCTGGTCGGCGGCATGGTGCTGCACAACGGCAAGATCGCCGAGATGCGCACCGGCGAGGGCAAGACGCTGGTGGCGACGCTGCCGGCCTACCTGAACTCGCTCTCCGGCCGCGGCGTGCACATCGTCACGGTCAACGACTACCTCGCGCAGCGCGACGCCGACTGGATGGGCAAGGTCTACGCCTTCCTCGGCCTGTCGGTCGGGGTGATCCTGTCCCAGATGCCGCACGAGAACAAGCATGCGGCCTACGCGGCGGACATCACCTACGGCACCAACAACGAGTTCGGCTTCGACTACCTGCGCGACAACATGGCGATGAGCGTCGGCGAGCGCTTCCAGCGCAGACTCAACTTCGCCATCGTCGACGAGGTGGATTCGATCCTGATCGACGAGGCGCGCACCCCGCTCATCATCTCCGGCCAGGCCGAGGACCGCACCGAGGTCTACTACCGGATAAACGAGGTGGCGCCGATCCTGAAGCGCCAGGCGAAGGAGGACGAACCCGGCGACTTCCTGGTCGACGAGAAGCAGCACACGGTGCTGCTCTCGGAGGAGGGGCACGAGCACGCCGAGCAGATGCTGGCGCGCGCCGGCCTGCTGCCCGAGGGGCGCAGCCTCTACGAGCCGGCCTACGTCAACCTGATGCACCACCTCAACGCAGCGCTGCGGGCGCACCACCTGTTCTTCCGCGACCGGCACTACGTGGTGCAGGACGGCGAGGTGGTGATCGTGGACGAGTTCACCGGGCGCCTGATGCCCGGGCGGCGCTGGTCCGACGGCCTGCACCAGGCGATCGAGGCGAAGGAGAACGTCTCGATCCAGAGCGAGAACCAGACGCTCGCCTCGATCACCTTCCAGAACTACTTCCGCATGTACCGCAAGCTCTCGGGCATGACCGGAACCGCCGATACCGAGGCCTACGAGTTCCAGGAGATCTACGGCCTGGAAACCGTGGTCATCCCGACGCACATGAAGATGATCCGCGAGGACCGGCTCGACCAGGTATACCGGTCCTCCGGGGAGAAGTACGGCGCGATCATCGCCGATATCAAGGACTGCCACGAGCGCGGCCAGCCGGTGCTGGTGGGAACCACCTCGATCGAGAACTCCGAACTCATCTCGGGCCTGCTCGACAAGGACCGGCTCCCTCACCAGGTGCTGAACGCCAAGCACCACGAGCGCGAGGCGGAGATCGTCGCTCAGGCGGGCCGTCCCAAGATGGTGACCATCGCCACCAACATGGCCGGCCGAGGCACCGACATCGTGCTCGGCGGCAACGTCGAGAAGCAAGTCGATCTGATCCGCGCCACCGAGAACCTGCCGGACGAGGACAGGCAGCGGCGCATCGACACGCTGCGCGCCGAGTGGCAGTCGCTGCACGACCAGGTGATCGCGGCCGGCGGGCTGCACATCATCGGCACCGAGCGCCACGAATCCAGGCGCATCGACAACCAGCTGCGCGGCCGCTCCGGCCGGCAGGGGGATCCGGGTTCGTCGCGCTTCTACCTCTCGCTCGAGGACCCGCTGCTGCGCATCTTCGCCGGCGAGCGGGTGCGCATGATCATGGACAAGCTGCGCATGCCCGAGGGCGAACCGATCGAGCACACCCTGGTGACCCGCTCGATCGAGTCCGCGCAGCGCAAGGTCGAGGCGCACAACTTCGACATCCGCAAGCAGTTGCTGGAGTACGACGACGTCGCCAACGACCAGCGCCGCCACGTGTACCAGCTGCGCAACGAGATCCTCGAGTCGGAGGACGCATCGGAGCAGGTGCGCGCCCTGCGCCAGGGCGTCGTGACCGACCTGTTCCGGACCTACGTGCCCGCGGAGAGCGTCGAGGAGCAGTGGGACATCAAGGGGCTGGAGGCGGCGTACGCGGCGGAACTGCAGCTGCACCTGCTGCTCTCCAGGTGGATGGAGGAGGACTCCAACATCAGCGACGAGGGTCTGCTCAAGCGCGCCATCGACGCCGCCGACGCCGCGTACGCGGTCAAGATGGAGATCGTGCCGCAGGATCGCCTCAGTCAGTACGAGCGCTTCGTGCTGCTGGGGACGATGGATCTGCACTGGCGCGAGCACCTCGCCGCGCTCGACCACCTGCGCCAGGGCATCCACCTGCGCGGCTACGCCCAGAAGAATCCCAAGCAGGAATACAAGCGCGAGGCGTTCGAGCTGTTCGGCAGCCTGCTCGACACGGTGAAGCTGGAAGTCACGCGCACGCTGATGAACGTGCAGATCAAGACCCAGGAAGAGGTCGAGCGCGCCGCCGCCGAGCAGGCGCCGGCGGTGGCCAACGTGCAGTACCAGCATGCCTCCTTCAACGAGCCGGCCGCCGAGGCGCAACCCGAGGAGGCGGCCGAGGCGCCCAAGGCCTCTCCGTTCGTGCGGCGCATGGGCAAGATCGGCCGCAACGACCCCTGCCCCTGCGGGTCCGGGCGCAAGTACAAGCACTGCCACGGTAAGCTCTCGTAGACCGCCGCAGGTACGGCAGCCGATGGCGGTAAACCTCGCTCCCCCCGATCCCGCGTCGCTGCGGCCGGTTGCCGGCGTCGAGCTGGGATGCGCGCGCGCCGGCATCCGCAGGGCGCCGGGTAACGACCTGATGCTGATGCGAGTCGTCGAGGGCACCGAGGTTGCGGGCGTGTTCACGCAGAACAGCTTCGCGGCAGCGCCGGTCCAGATCTGCCGGGAGAGGCTTGCCGCAGGCGTACCGATCCGGGCGCTCGTCGTCAATGCCGGGAATGCGAACTGCGGCACCGGCGAAGCCGGGCTCGAGGCCGCACGCAGGGCCTGCGCGGCGGCGGCGCGGGAACTGGGGGTTGCCGCGAACGCGGTGTTGCCGTTCTCCACCGGCGTGATCCTGGAGCCGCTGCCGGTGGAGCGCATCGAGTCGGCACTGCCCGCTTGCGTATCCGCGCTGGCTGCGTCGAACTGGCGCGGCGCGGCCGAGGCCATCATGACCACCGACACCGTACCCAAGGGTGCGTCGGTGGCCGCCGAGGCCGGCGGCGTCCCGGTGACCGTCACCGGTATCGCCAAGGGCGTGGGGATGCTCGCTCCCGACATGGCGACCATGCTCACCTTCGTCGCCACCGACGCTGTGGTGGCGCGCGGGGCGCTCTCGACCATGGTGAAGGAGGTGGCCGAACTCTCCTTCAACCGCGTCACTGTGGACGGCGACACCTCCACCAACGATTCCTTCGTCCTGGCGGCGAGCGGGCGGGCGCGCATGCCCGTCATCGACTCGAAGGACGACCCGCGCTACGCCGAGCTGAGGGATGCCGTGGTCCGGGTCGCGGTGCCGCTCGCGCAGGCGATCGCCCGGGACGGCGAGGGCGCGACCAAGTTCATCACCATCGAGGTGGGCGGGGCGGCGGGAGAGGCGGAGGCGCTGGCGGTGGCGCGGCGCATCGCGAATTCGCCCCTGGTGAAGACCGCGCTTTTCGCCTCCGACCCGAATCTGGGACGCCTCGTTATGGCGATCGGCAACGCGGGGATCGTCGACCTCGATATCTCCCGGGTGAACCTGTGGCTGGGGGACGTGCTGGTGCTGGAGCGTGGCGGCCGCGCCGTCTCCTACCGCGAGCAGGACGGCGCCCGGATGACCAAACCCGCGGAAATCGACATTGGCGTGGATCTGGGCCGCGGGACCGCGCGATCCACGGTGTGGACCTGCGATTTTTCCTACGACTACGTGAAGATCAACGCGGAGTACCGGACTTAGGCCGGCCGCGTGCAAGACTCGGGGCGAAAGTCGGGGAGTTCCAGGGGAGAACCAGCACCGGCCGGCGCTCCGATGTGGGGCGCCGGCCGGTGAGCGGCAGATCAGGTGAGCGGCGGATCAGGTGCGGCTAACCCGCAGCCGCCACAGCCCGAGCAGTCCGATGGCCATCAGCAGCGCCGTTTGGGGCTCGGGCACGTTGTTCGAAGGCGGCGGAGGCGGTGGGGGCACGACGCCGCTGACTGACGAGACCTTGACGAAGTCGTTGCCGGTGGTCCAGGTCTCGCCGAACGTGGAGTTGTAGGCGGCGATCAACCAGTAGCTGGAGGACGTGGAGGCGTTGTTCAGGGATCTCTCCACGTTCGTCGTGAGGTCAGAATAGTTGCCCACGATTGACCAGCCGTTCGAGGTCAGCTGTGCGTAGGTCAGTCCCGCCAGGGGAGCGGGTACAGTCGGCCCGGTATAGGCCAGCACCGAGATGTCCGAGTCCGTCGAGTACCAGCCGATCTTCACCCCGGTGAGCTGGACCGCGCTGGTGAAATTGAACAGGATGCTGTCAAAGCGCTGTTCATTGTCCATCGCGTGCTCGGGACTGCTGCCCTCGTTGGTGTCCCCGTTGGTGTAGTCCCTGTTGGTGACGCCGAGCCCGCCGCTGTAGACGCCGAGATAGGCGTCCTGAATGGTGGTATTTGCGGACCCCACCGTGCTCGACCAGGCGCTCGCCGTGAGCGTCGGGTTTCCGCCGGTGGTCGCGTTGTAGGTTCGGGTGTTGCCCCAGCAGGTACCCGATGAAACACTGCAACTGGAGCCCGTGTTGGTGTTCCAGACGGCGGCGGAAACAGGCCCGCTACCCAGGATATAACCCACCGTCAACACGGTCAGCGACAGGGTGCCAATTCGCATGATCTTCTCCGCTCCGGCTGCTTGCATTCGTCCGCTCCTAACAAGCAATAAGCGGGCCGAAAATAGTAAATACCTTAAAATCAGTAACTTGTCGTCTAGGTACCCATCTCGGGCAGGGGTCGAGTGTAAAGAAACTTGACATCGCCTCGACCTATGGAAGCTGGCCGAGCTCCGCCAGCAGGCGCCGGGCGTCTCCCAGGGTTTCGAAGGGCAGGTCGTCGCTGAGGGCGAAGTTCAGTTCGGATCGGGCTTCGGCTACCCGACCCGCCTTGGCGAGCGCATATGCCAGATGATAACGGACGTTCCGGTCCTGGGGATCACGCAGCCTTGCCTCGCGCAGGTAGCGCAGCCCCCTCTCCAGATTGCCCTGCTGGATCAGGATCCAGCCCAGGGTGTCGTTGGTCACCGCGGCCTGGGGTGCGATCTGGTAGGCGCGTTCGGCGTGCGCGAGCGCTTCGGGCTTCTTCTGCCGGTGCAGGACTTCGGCGAGATTGTTGAGGACGATCGGATCCCCGGGTGCGCCTTCGAGCAGCTTCTCGTACACGCGCTGCGCCGCCGGCAGCTCGCCGGATGCCAGGTGGGTCTCGGCGAGGGCGTGGGCCAGTGCGGT
>JADLDQ010000378.1 GCA_020846575.1 Burkholderiales bacterium | reverse complement strand
TGCTCGCGCGTCGGCAGATCTTCAGGCGATCGGGCCGGCGTGCCGCTCAGAGTGAGCCCAGCTGGCCGATGAACGCCTCGCCGCGAAAGGAAAACGAATTCTGCGCGAGCCAGCCCACCCCCATCGCCTTCATTCGGCCGATGCTTTCAACTCTTCTTCCTCGGTTGCCCCTCGCGAAATTACCGCAAACCGAGGACTGAATAGGTGAGCCCGGCGCGAATCGCGTGGATGTGCGAATCGATCAGCCCCGGTATCACCGTGCGCCCGCGAAGATCGATCACCCGGGTGCCCGCGCCCGCGAGCCTGCGCAACTGCGCCGAGCGACCCAGCGCGACAATCCGGCCGTCGCGTACCGCGAGCGCCTCGGCGCGTGGCGTTGCCGGGTCGAGGGTGACGAACCGTCCGTTGAGAAGCAGCGTATCGGTGCGCTGCGCGACCGCGTGCGATGCCAGCGCGAGGGCGGCGAGCAGGCCCGCGCACTTCGCTGCGATCGCGCCCACCGCCCGCACGCTGCAGTGTCTGCAGCGTGCGGGCGGTTTCGATCACACCCGCTCGGGCGCTCGTCGCGGGGCGGCGAGACACGCGCAGCTGGCGATAGCCGGTCTTCTGGCAGGAGACCTCGACCTCCTTGGGATCCACGTGCTTGCGCACATGGCTGCGGTACAGTCCCACGGCGCTCGTCAAGCCTTCGACGCTCTTCCCCGTCCTGGGCTTCACGATCGCTTTCGCCTGAGCCACCGGCGCAGCGCGCGAATCCAATTCACCTCCGATCCGGCGCCCGCGCGCGCTCTGCGCGCCGCGCCAGCATCAGCCAATTTGTCATAACGCCAACAGTGCGCGAAGCGGGGCGGGGGCGGGCGCAACCGCGCCGCTTCCGGCGCACCGGCAGCTCATGCACGCTTCGCCGCCGGATCGATTCACCCGTTCTTTCGTGGAGGAGAATATCCGCAGCCATGAGGCGCAGCGGGCTCTGGCGCGCGGCGCGCGCCACGCGCGACTCCGGGATCGCCTCCCGTGTCAGAGCCCTGCCTGCGAGACGAACTTCGAGTTGAGATAGGACTCGATCGCCTCCGCGCCGCCCTCGCTGCCGTAGCCGGATTCCTTCACGCCGCCGAAGGGCACTTCGGGCAAGGCGAGGCCCAGGTGGTTGATGCTGATCATCCCGGTCTCGACCTCGGCGGCGACGGCCGCGGCGGTCTTCGCCGAGCGCGTGAAGGCGTAGGCCGCCAGGCCGTAGGGCAGGCGGTTCGCCTCCCGCACCGCGTCCTCGAAGTTGCGGAAGGGATTGATCACCGCGATCGGTCCGAAGGGCTCCTGGTTCATGACCCGCGCCTCGCCATCCACCCCGGTGATCACCGTCGGCTCGAAGAAGTTGCCCTCGCTGCCGATGCGATGGCCGCCGGCGCGTATACGCCCGCCGTGCCGGCCTGCGTCCTCCACGTTCTCCTCCATGGCCGAGAGGCGCCGCGGGTTGGCAAGCGCCGCCATCTGGGTGTCCGGCTCCAGGCCGTTGCCCACCTTTAGGCCCCTGGCGCCCGCGGCGAACCGCTCGGCGAAGTCTTCGTATACTTTTTCCTGCACCAGGAAGCGCGTGGGCGAGACGCACACCTGGCCGGCGTTGCGGAACTTGCTGCTCACCATCATCCGGGCGACCCGCTCGACGTCGACGTCGTCGAACACGATCACCGGTGCGTGGCCGCCCAGTTCCATGGTCACCCGTTTCATGTGCTGCCCGGCGAGCGCCGCGAGCTGTTTGCCCACGCTCGTCGAGCCGGTGAACGAGATCTTGCGGATGACCGGGTGGGGAATGAGGTAGCCGGAGATCTCCGCCGGCACCCCGAAGACGAGATTCACCACACCGGCCGGCACGCCTGCGTCGGCGAAGGCGCGAACCAGCTCGGCGGGGGACGCGGGCGTCTCCTCGGGCGCCTTGACGATCATGGAGCAGCCCGCGGCGAGAGCCGCTGAGAGCTTGCGCACCACCTGGTTGATCGGGAAGTTCCAGGGTGTGAACGCGGCGACCGGGCCGACCGGCTCCTTGACCACCAGTTGGTATACGCCCTCGCTGCGCGCCGGGATCACGGTGCCGTAGGTTCGCCTGGCCTCTTCGGCGAACCAGTCGATCACCTCGGCGCCGACGAGCGTCTCTGCTTTCGCCTCCGCGAGCGGCTTGCCCTGTTCCAGCGTCATGAGCATCGCCACGCGATCGGCGCGAGCGCGCAGCAGCTCGGCCGCCTTGCGCATGATCCGGTAGCGCTCGAAGGCGCTCGTGCGGCGCCAGGTTCGAAAGCCGGCGTCGGCGGCCTCGAGCGCGCGATCCAGGTCGGGCCGTTGCGCGTGCGCGACCGAGCCGATACGGGCGCCGCTGGCGGGGTTGACGACGGGAAGCGTGCTGCCGGAGGCCGCCGGCCCCCAGGCTCCGCCGATGAACAGGTCCACGCCGGTGTAGTCATCGGTCGCCATGGATGCCGCCTCCTTCGCTGTGACGGTATGAGAATTCGCCCACTGCCCGAACCGCGGAGCGGCAGGGCAGCCCCGCGCGCGAGTTCCGCGTCAGCGGCGATGCATTACGGGCGCGCGCTGCGCCGGGCGCCGGCGTACGGCCGGCGGCCCGTACGGATCTTCGTTCCGGGGACTTCGAACCGCAGCACCCAGCCAGGCGCACTCGATCGCGCGGGCGCGGCACTGCAGGACCGGGCGCCATTCTTGACGAAATCCAGGGACGGGGCAAATGCGGACACCTCGACTGCACGCGCCAGGGGCGGCGCAGGCTTCAGGGCTCGATCCGGTCGCGGGTGTCGATTCAGTCGGGTCGTACGGTCCGATGCGGAGGTCGTCCTGCGCGTGAAAGGGTCTGACGGGGGCGTGCTGTAATCTTCACGTCCTCTCGTCCCGTGATTCGAACCCCGATGCGCGCGTTCGAGAGGGGAGCCGAAGCGCACGCGCTCGACAAGCGAACCGCCGTACTGGCCATGAAACCCCTGCACCTGCACGTCACCCTCGCCGCCTCGAACCACCTGGCGATGAACGGCTCGCGCATGACGGTGATGCTGTTCGCCGCGTCGCTGGGCGCCTCGCCCGCGGTGGTGGGGTTGCTGGCGGCGATGTACGGCGTGGTGAGCGCCTTCGTCGCAGTGGCGGTCGGTCGCTGGATCGATCGGGTCGGGCCGCGGCGGCCGATCCTGCTCGCCTCGTCGATGGTGACGCTGGGCGCGCTGGTCGCGGGCGCCTGGCACGAGCTGCCGGCGCTGTTCGTCGCGGCGCCGCTGATGGGCACCTTCAACTCGATGTTCCAGATGACCACACAGCAGACGGTGGGCCGCTACGGAAAGCCGGAGGATCGCCCGGCGAACTTCAGCCTGCAGTCGCTGGCGATTTCCACCGCGACCTTCACCGGCCCGGTGGTCGCGGGCCTGGCCATCGATCACCTGGGGTACGGCAACAGCTTCTTCCTCATGGCTGCCTTCGGCTTCGCGCCGATCGCGGTGGTGTGGATGGGGCTGCTCCAGCTGCCGCCGCGCCGGGAGCACCCGAAGGAAACGGCGACGCCGGTGTCGGGCTGGGCGCTGCTTGGAGACCGCGAGCTGCGCCGCGCCTACATCGCCGCAGCCAGCAACAACGGCATCTGGAGCATCTGGGGATTCATGCTGCCGCTGTACGGGCACTCGATCGGCCTGTCGGCCACGCGCATAGGGACCCTCGCGGCCTGCCTGGCGGTCGCGACCATCCTGGTGCGCATCTTCACCGCGCGCCTGGTGCGCCGCTTCGCGAGCTGGCCGCTCATCGTCGCCTCGCACCTGATGATGGGGGCAGGCTTTCTCGCCATGCCGTTCACGGCGAACTTCCTCCTGCTCGCGGCGTTCGCCTTCCTGATCGGCATCGGGCTGGGGCTGTCGGGGCCGCTGTCCACCGCCGCGATGTTCGACGCGTCTCCCCCGGACAAGGTGGGCGAGGTCATAGGCCTTCGCATGACCATGGCCAACCTCGCGCAGACGCTGGTGCCCATCCTCTCCGGCGCGGTGGGATCGGCCCTGGGCGTGGGGCCGGTGTTCTGGACCGTGGCCGCGCTGCTCGCCGCCGATTCGTGGGCGAACCGCGACAAGCTGAGTAGGCGGTAGGCGGCGATCAGGGCACGGCTCGGGGCACACCGCCCACGGCGCAAGTCCGGGCTTCGGTTCCTTCAACGCGCGCGGACGCGCGCCGCGCGCAGGTTGCGTCGCAATCCCACCCAACGCGGTTCATCCGCCGCCATCGCCGCCGCGGCAGGGTTCGACGTTCGTGCGGCGACGGATGAACGTATTCGTCAGCCGTCACGGGCGCTGGGCGCCGATGGCCGCAACGCATGCAGTCCAGCGCGCGATCCTCGGCACACAATGTGCGACGTTCGAACCGGGCGACGTTCGCACCGCGCGACGTTCGAACCGGGCGACGTTCGAACCGGGCGACGTTCGAACCGGGCGACGTTCGAACCGGGTAGCGTCCGAACCGGGTGGCGTTCGAACCGGGCCGGCCGTGCCAGCGCGACGAAGCTGGCGGATTTCAGTTGTCGGATTTCCTTACACCGCGAGACCACCGGCACCGGTCGAGATCTGGATACACGCCAATCGCGCCCCAGAGGTCCGCCTTGTGCGGTTCGCTTCGCTGCGGCGCAACTCGCTGATAGATGGCGATAAACCGTGGGAAATATCACACTCGCCTTGCTCCGGAACCACAGTGCGATCATGCTTCATCGGTAAGTCGGCATGACATTTGCTTTAGATGACGCAGCCGCACCTGCCTCAGCCGAGGCGCGCAAATAGCCCTGACCAAGCAATGCCTTCTTCGGGCTTCGGCGACGCAATCAGCGGCAGTGCGCGAACCGACCTCGAAACACTACCCATGGAGGGCAGAAAGTGAAAGCAGGCATTTTGGCGGCGGCGGCCTCGATGATGCTGGGCGCCGGAGCGGCTCAGGCGGGACTGGTGCCGCTGGGCGTCGCCTCCGGCGGCCTCATGATCTACTACAACAACATCGACTGCTGCGGGGCCGGCGGATCTCCGGATGGCGTCATCAGCGGCTACGACGAGAACCCGCTCAACCAGGCCTACATACAAGCCCACTTCGCCTACTCGGCTCCCGGTTACGCCGGCAGCAACACCAACGGCATGGGCTTCGTGTTCGACCCGGTTCTGCAGCCGGTATTCTCCGGAATCGCGCCCCCCGGACAGTTCGGCCTGGACATCTACGCCAAGGCGTCCACCACCTACACTTCGGCCGGCGGGGTGACCCTGCCGGTGATCAACTTCGCCGATAACGTGAACAACACGCCCGGCGGCGCGGCGCTGACGCCGGTGCTCTCGGACCAGGCGTGGGCGATCAACGACTACAAGGGCAGCTCGAACGGTCCGGACGACACCGGCAATTCGATCATCAACAGCCTGTTCCGCGGGACCGGGCTGACGTTCAGCATCGGCAACGTCACGGTCACCAACGATACCGACTTCGATGGCCAGAGCCGCCCGCGCTACGTGAGCATCGACGTCTCGGGAACGCTGGCCTCCGACGGGCTGATCCACTGGTACAACCCGCTGTTCCCGGATACGTCGTTCGATATCATCGATCCTCACTTGAAGAACTACTTCTATTACGAAGGCACGCTGGTCTATGACACCTTCTACGGCCTGAATCCCTGGGGCACGCCGGCCAACACCTACGCGCCGCTCTATCTCGAGGACGGCAGCGACCAGCGTGACTTCTACGCCGGGACGCTGCGCCTGTACGGCGTGGTGCCCGAGCCCGGATCGCTGCTCCTGCTGGGTGCGGGTCTGCTCGGGTTCGGCATGATGCGCCGCCGCGCGGCGCGGTAGCCTGCAATCCACCCGGTCGCGCCCAAGCGCGACCGGCGCCCCGACCGCGGCAGCGGCCGCAGGATGCCCCGGCACAGTCCGGGGCGTTTCTTTTCCGGACCCGGCTGTGGCGATCTCCGTGGGCGCCCTCGCCGCCCTTCTGCGGGTATAGAGTCAGCGCTGTGCCCGCGCGCGGCCCTCAACCCTTTGCCTGCTCCGCCCTGGACACGCTGCGTTGTCCGCGGATCGCGCTGCTCGCCCTCCTCCTCCTCGCCGCCGCGGCCGCGGCGCCCACGGCCGCGGCGCCGCCGTCCCTCGTGCTGCGCGAGGTGGCGAACGGCCTCGCGGCGCCGCTGGAGATCGTCAACGCGGGCGACGGCAGCGGGCGGCTCTTCGTCGTCGAGAAGGGCGGGCGGATCAGGATCCTCAGCGACGGGGCCCTGCGCCCGTCACCGTTCCTCGATATCGCAGCGAAGCTGTCCACCTCGGGCGAACGGGGGCTGCTCGGCCTCGCCTTCCATCCGGGGTTCGGGACCAACCGCCGCTTCTTCGTCTTCTACACCCGCGCCGCAGACGGCGCCCTCACAGTCTCGGAGTTCCTCGCGAGCGCGGGCGACCCCGATGCAGCCGATCCCGCGAGCGAACGCATCGTCCTCGTCATCCCTCATCCCGGCTTCGACAACCACAACGGCGGGCGCATCGCCTTCGGACCCGGCGGCTATCTTTACATCGCAACCGGCGACGGGGGCGGCGGCGCAGACCCCGCCAACAACGCACAGAACCGCGCGAGCCTGCTCGGCAAGCTGCTGCGTATCGACGTCGATACCTCCCCCGGCTACGCCATACCGGTGTCGAACCCGTTCGCGGGCGAGCCCGGCGCGGCGCCGGAGATCTGGGCCTACGGCCTGCGCAATCCCTGGAAGTTCAGCTTCGACCGGGCGACGGGCGACCTGTACATCGCCGATGTCGGCCAGAGCCTGTGGGAGGAGATCGATTTCGAGCCGGCCGGCGACCCCGGCGGGCGCAACTACGGCTGGCGGGTGTACGAAGCGCTGCACTGCTTCGACCCGCCCTCGGGTTGCTCGCTCGCCGGCCACACGCCCCCGGTGCTCGAATACGCACACGGCGGCGCGGGAGGACGTTCTGTCACCGGCGGCTACGTGTACCGCGGCAGCAGCGTCCTCGCGCTGCGCGGCCACTATCTCTACGGGGACTTCCTCAGCAACCGGGTGTGGGCGGTGCGCTTGGACGGCGCATGGACCGCCTCGCTGGCGTTCGAGCCTCCGAACGCGCTTTCCGGCATCAGTTCCTTCGGCGAAGACGAGTCGGGCGAACTGTATGTCGCGAGCTTCAACGACGGGCGGCTCTACGCCATCGAGGCGGCGCCCCGCACGCCGGCGCTGCAGGCCGGCTTCACGTTGCTCGGCAACACCTTCGACAGTGCGCTCGAGGTCGCGTCCTACTTCGGCACGCGCGATGCGCCCGTGCCGGGCGTGAGCGAGCACGTCGCCGCGTTCTGGAAGTGGAACGCGGCGGGCCTGCGCTGGGCCTTCTTCTCGCCGCAGTTGAGCGCCGCGGAGAACGCGCTCGAGGCCGCGGCGCGCGGGTTCGACCTGCTCTGGCTCGTCGCCTCGGGCGAGGGATACTGGGTGAACGCGAACATCGCGCTCAGCCTGCCGCCGCGCGGCGGCCCGGATTTCGTCTGGAGCGCGGCGCGTTTTTCCGCCCTGCCGCCGGCCTTCAACCTCGTCGCGACCGCGGGCGGCGTGACGCCGGGAGAATTCGGCGCGCAGGTGGCCTCGACCCCCGGCGAGGCCGCTTTCGAGAGCCTGTGGGCCTGGAACGCGGCGCAGGGCAAGTGGTATTTCCACTCACCCATTCTGGAAGCGCAGGGTGGACGCGATGCGGTGCGGGAGTTCGCGCAGCGCTTCGGATACCTCGATTTCCAGGATGGCGGCAGGACGCTCGATGCCGACAGCGGCTTCTGGGTGCACAGACCCTGAGCAGAGCGCGCGCGCCTGCAGGCGCCGTACGCCGGCATCCGCCCCCCGGCACCGGCCCGCCGGTGCGAGGTCTGTCCGCCCGGGCGCCGGTGCGGCGCAGGCAAGCGAGCGCTACATCGAGATGGCCCCGGGCGACAAGGGCAGGCCCGCCGACTCCAGCAGGTCGCGCCCGACGAGGATAGGCGCCTTGAAGTGGATCGCGAGCGCAATGCTGTCCGAGGAACGCGCGTCGAACACCTTCACCTCGTCGCGGATGCGCACCGAGAGCGCGCCGTAGTAGATGCCGTCCTTGAGCGGGATCACCGCCTGCGTCACCCGTGCGCCCGCCTGCTGCAGGATGTCGCGCATCAGGTCGTGCGAGAGAGGTCGCAGCGTCTTCTGGCCGCTGAGGGCGCCCTGTATCGATCCGGCCACGGTGGGATCCACGAACACCGGGATCGCGCGGCCTTCTGCCAGGAGGAGCACCACGGGACCGGCCTCGGTCGCCACGACGCGCACCTCCTTCACGCTCACCTGGGCCGGCGTCCTCGCCTCGGGGGGCAGGGCCTGCGCGCGCGCCGCGTCCGCCAGCCCGACGCCGGCGAGCAGTGCCGCGGCGCACAACAGAGCGTGCAGCTCGTTCATGGCGTCCTCGCCTGTTCCGGCAACGCGAACTCGCCTGACTTGCGATTCCATCATAGCGCGATCGCCACGCGCCCGTTTCGACGCCGGGGAACCACGCGGCGGCGGAAGTGGATCACCCGGCCGCGTATCGAAGAATCCGGGGCGCACGCCGGAGAATCCGGCGTGCGCCCGGGCGCCCGCCAAGTGAGGCGGGTGAATCGCCGCCATCGCGCGAGAGCGGCCGGGAGGGCGCTCAGACCACCATGTCGCGCGACATCGGGCGCCAGGCGAGCGAGCGCGCCTGAACGTGCTGCAGCCCCGCGTTGACCAGGATCACCAGCACCGTCACCACCACCACGCCCGTGACCACGCCGACGGTGTCGTTGATCGAGCGCGCGTTGTTGATGTACCACCCCAGCCCCGCGTCCGAGGCGATGAACTCGCCGACCACCGCGCCGGAGAGCGCGCGCGGCAACGCGATCTTCAGGCCCGCGAACAGGAACGGCAGCGTGGTGTTCCAGACGATCTCGCGCATGATCACCCGGCGGCCTGCGCCCGCGACGCGCGCCATCGCCACCAGGCGCGGATCGACGCTCAGCACGCCGGCCATGCCGTTGTAGAACAGCAGGAAGAACACGATCGAGGCGACGAAGACGATCTTGGTCGGCATGCCGATACCCAGCCACAGGATGAACAGCGGCGCGAGCGCGAGCTTGGGCACACCGAACGCGGCGGCGAGGAAAGGTTCCGAGGCCCGCATCAGCCGCGGCGAGAGCTGCAGCAGAAAAGGCAGCGCCGCGCCGCCCAGGCCGCCCAGGACCATGCCCGCCGCCGCCTCCCAGAAGGTGACCAGCGCATGGTGGGCGAGCAGGCCGCTCCCGGCGAGCTCACAGATGCGAACCCCGACCGCGCCCGGGCGGGGCAGCCACTGCGCCCCCATCCACGCGCTGCCCAGTTCCCACAGGCCGAACAGCGCGGCCGCGACCAGCGCGCGCCAGGCCGGAATCCAGCGCCGCCGCGCGCGCTGCCCCGGCGCCGCCGGGGTATCGAGCACGGC
>JADLDQ010000377.1 GCA_020846575.1 Burkholderiales bacterium | reverse complement strand
GGATCACCGACAGCAACACCGCGAGCCCGCCGTCGGGAAGCTGCGCGTAGGCGTGCGGAATCGCCCGGTCGCCGATGCTGGACAGATCGGTAGTCACCAGCACCCGGCGAATGCGGCGCTCCGTCGTTGCCGCCGCCGCATCCGCCGTCGGCAGCGGCACGCAGGCCACCGACATCGGCGCGTAGTGCAACACGTCTTCCGACACGCTGCCCCGCACCGCCCGCTCCAGACCGACGCGATGGTGCGAGCCGACCACGAGCACGTCCGCCGATTCCCGTTCCGCAACCTGAATCACATGTCGCCCCGCGCGTCCCTGACCGGATTCGAGCACCAATCGCGGCAGGTCCCCGGACACGACCCCCCGCATGCGCAGGTGCAGTTCCTGCGTCAGGAAGTTCTCGATCTCCGCCCGCCGTCCGGACAGCTCGGCCGGCCGCGTCACGCCCAGGCGCAGGCTTTCCGCATCGGGCGAGTACACATGGACCAACACCAAGTCCGCCGGCCCCCGACGCGCCAGTTCGACGGCCCAGCGCAGCGCCGCATCGCCGGCCTCCGAGGCATCGTACCCGACCGCGATGCGCAACTTCCGGTCGCTCCAGGCCCAGGCCCGCCACACATCGGAACCGCGCACCACCAGCGCCGGCACGCCGCAGTCCCAGGCCACCCGTTCGGCGACGCTGCCGAGGCGCCAACGACTCGGCGATCGCCGCCCGAGCGCGGAGACCACCAACAACCGGGCCGAGAACTCGCGCGTCAGCCGACACAGTTCCTCGTCCGGCAGCCCGCTCCGTACCTCGGGATTGACCGTCACGCCCAGTTTGCGCACGGCGGCCGCTTCCTGTTCCAGCATCGCCGTCAGCGCGGCCAGGTCCGCCCGCACCGGTTGCACTTCCGCCACGTGCGTCAACACCACCGAGTCCCCGGTGCGTACCGCCAACGCCGCCGCCGCCTCTGCGCCCGCGCGCGCCGCATCGCTCAGATCGGTGCCACACAGAATCGTCATGCCCCGCCCTCCCTCTCGATCTCACCGCCGTGCACGCCCGCGCCGGGCACGAATCCCCCACCGCTCCCTTCTGAGCGCAAAGCTCGTTCCGGACCAGCGGGCAATTCTCCGCGGCGCGCGCTTCCCTTGCCCCGACACGAGCGTCCGCGTATTCTGGACCGCCCCGTCACCACGCGCAAGAGGAGCTGCCATGACCCCCGAAGTCTGGGCCCGGGTAATCTCCGCCGCCGTGGTCCCCGTAGTCATGATCTCGGCCTGCGGCCTCCTCTGCCTCGCCTTCTACAACCGCCTGACCGCCGTCCTGGTCCGCATCCGCGCATTCCAGGGCGAGTCCCTCAAAGAACAGGAGGATCTCCTCCACCGCCCCGCGGCGGGCGACACCCAGCGGCGCGCGCGCCGGCTCACCCGCGAGTCGGTGGAAGTCCTGCAACGTCAGATGAATCGGCTGCTGTACCGCGCCCGGCTGATCCAGCGCACCCTGCTCGCCCTGCTCAGCGCCATCGCCAGCCTGCTCCTGTGCTCCTTCGGCGCCGGCATCGGCGCGTTCTGGGCCCCTGCCCTGTACGCCGCGGTCCCGTGCTTCTTCGCCGGCCTGCTCTGCATGCTCGCCGGCATCGCCTGCGCCATGCTCGAAGCGCGCATTGCGCTCGAACCGGTCGAGCTCGGCCAGGAGTTCGTCGAACGCCTCGCCCGCACGCTGCCCGAGGACCCCGAGGGCCCGCCGGCGTGCGAAGGCCCCACCGCCTGATCCGCGGGCGGTCTGCACCACGCTCGATTCCTGATGAAAGGCCAGACATGAAAATCCAGACCTGCACCGCCCTGCTCGCGGTCCTCCTGGCCTGCGGGCCGATCGCCGGTCGCGCCGGCGCCGAAGATCCGCCCCGGCCCGCGCCCCGCCCATTTGCCATGGGCTTCAATCCATGGTTCTACGATGCCACGCTCGAGGCCATCGAGTGGACCTACCGCGCCATCAACGAGAACGGAGACGTGATCTCGCACCACATCGAAGAAGGCGTGCCCTGGCCGGAGGTCGCCGCCGACGCGCCGTTCGCCAAGGACTACGCCGACTCGATCGAACAGCGGATCCGACACACGGGCGCCGGCAAGAAGATCCTGCTGTCGCTCAATCCCCTCAATCCCGCTCGCAACGGTCTGGCGTTCTATCGCGGCGCCGGCATCAACCAGCCCCTGCCCGCGCCCTGGGACCGTCTGGAACTCGACAGCCCGGAGGTCAAGTCCGCCTATCTCAAGTACCTGACGCGCATGATCGCCCAGTTCAAGCCGGACTGGCTGGCGATCGGCATCGAAGTCAATCTGCTCGCCCGCAATCAGCCGGCGCTTTGGCCGAAGTACGTCGAGCTGCACCGCTTCCTCTACCAGCACCTCAAGCAGTCGCACCCGAATCTGCCGCTGCTGGCTTCCGTCGACTCCAACGCCACTCTGCCCGGCTACAGCACGATGGACGACCCGGAAGTCCAAAAGCAGGTCCTGCACGATCTGCTGCCGCTGGTCGATTGCCTGGGCATCTCGCTGCACCCCTTCCTGAGTACCGTCCATTTCGCCAATGCTCTCCCCGAGGACCTGTTCGATCGGATCTTCGCCCTGACCGACAAGCCCGTGCTGATCACGGAGTCGTCCTACTGCGCGCAGCCGTGGACGCTGCAGGTCAACGGCGCGACGATCGAGTTCGCCGGTAGTCCGGAAAAGCAGACGGACTTCACGGTCCGGCTGTTGCAGGCCGCGCAGCGCCATCGTGCGTTGGCGGTGGTCCTGTTCACGATTCGCGATTACGATGCGCTTTGGAACGCGCTCGGGAAGTCCGACTTCGCCCTGCCGTGGCGGGACACCGGCCTGTACGACGAAGCGGGCGCGCCGCGTCCGGCGCTGGCGGTCTGGCAGGAAGCCCTGCGTCGACCGCGCGAGTAGTGGGCTGTCCAGTTCCCTCCTGGAGCGATGAGCATGAACGGGCCGCAATACCTCGGCATTGATCTCGGCACCACCAATTCCACGGCCGCCGTGTTTGACGGCGAGCGGGTCACCTTGATCCGCAACGCCGGCGGTTCGCCGCTCACGCCCTCGGTGGTGCGCATCGATGGCAAGGGCGTGGTGACGGTAGGCGCCAAGGCCCGCCGCCATCTCGAGACCGACGGGGCCAACACCCGCACCGAGTTCAAGCGCCTGATGGGGACCGCGGAGGCGATCGCGTTCCCGGCCGCGCGGCTCACCCGGCGACCGGAAGAACTTTCCGCCCTGGTCCTGGCGTCGTTGCGGGCCGACGTCAAGGCGCAACTCGGCTTCGACCCGGAATTCGCCGTGGTCACCGTCCCGGCGCTGTTCGAATTGCCACAAAGTTCGGCAACTGCTGAAGCGGCGCGGCTGGCCGGTTTCACGCGCATCGAACTGCTGCAGGAACCGGTTGCATCCGCGCTCGCCGCCGGCTGGTCGCGCGAGCACTCCGAAGGCGCCTGGCTCGTCTACGACCTCGGCGGCGGCACGTTCGACGCCTCCCTGCTCGAGACCCGCGACGGTCACCTGCGGGTGGTCGGCCACGACGGCGACAACTTCCTGGGCGGCCGTGACCTCGATACCGCGCTGGTGGATTGGGCCCTGGCCGAGCTCTCCCGGCTCACCGGCGCGCCGTGGCAGCGCGCCGATCCGCGGCTGGCGCGCGCGCTGCCGCGCCTGCGTCACGCCGCCGAAGAAGCCAAGATCGAACTGTCCCGGGCCGATCAGGCGGAGATCACGCTCCCCGCGCTCGAAACCGGCGACGGCGGCAGCACCGACGTGGACCTGACCATCTCGCGCGCCGTGTTCGAAGCGCTGTGCGCGCCGCTGATCGAGCGTTCCCTCGACATCTGCCGCCGCCTTTGCACGCGCCACCAGACCGCGACCGGCAAGCTCGCGCGCATCGTGCTGGTCGGCGGTCCGACCGTGATTCCGTGCCTGCGCCGGCGCCTGGCTGAGGCGCTGGAGGCCCCGCTCGCCGAGGGCCACGACCCGATGACGCTGGTCGCCGAAGGCGCCGCGCTCTATGCCGCCTCCGCCGGTCTGGACGCACGGCGCCCGCCGCCGCCGCCGGTCGCCGCCTGGCCGGTGCTGCTGAAGTTCCCCGCCGTTTCGTCGAGCCTGCATCCCCACGTCGTCGGCAAGCGCCTGGACGCGCCGGCGGCCGTCACCAGCGATCCGCCCGTGCGCCTGCATCTGGAGCGTACCGACGACGCGTGGCAGGGTGCGCCCGTCGAGGTCGCCGACGACGGGTCCTTCGTGCTCGCCGCCGAACTGCGCCCCCGGTCCGCCAACGGATTCCGGGTCCAGGCCGTGGATCGCGCGGGCAAGCCGGTCCCGGTGACGCCCGCGACCATCACCATCACCCAGGGCTACGTCATCACCGACCCGCCGCTCTCGCGCTCGATCGGGATCGCGCTCGCCAGCAACCGGGTGCGGGTCTACTTCGAGCGCGGCACGCCGTTGCCAACCAAGCGCACCTTCGTCCTGCGCACAGTCGAAAGCGTCGCGCGCCACCATGCCGATTCCCTGCTCACCGTGCCGGTGGTGCAGGGGGAATTCGAACTCGCGCATCTCTGCCGCCTGGTCGGCACGCTGGAGATCCCCGGTCGCGACGTCAAGAGCGACCTCGCCGCGGGCGCCGAGCTCGAGATCACGCTGGAGGTGGACCGCGGCGGCCGGCTTTCGGCCCGGGCGTTCGTACCCGCGCTGGAGCAGGTGTTTGACGGCGTGGCGCACCCGCTGATGCCGGGCAGCGACCCGGCGACGATCGAGAGCTGCGCAGAGGCGCTTGACCGCAGACTGACGGAAGCGCGCGGCAAGGCCGCGCTTTCCGGCGTCGAAGAGTGCATGGTCGCGCTCGACCGGGCCTCGGCCGGTCTCGAAGAAGTGCGCCGCGACCTCGCGGCGGCGCGCGGCGGCGACAGCGATGCCGGGCTGAAGGCGCGCCGCGGCTTGCTGGACGCCGAGGCGGCGCTGGTGGAGGTCGAGGATGCCTCCCGCTGGCCCGACCTGACCCGGTTGGCCCAGGATCGCTCGGAATGGGCGGCCGGCTGGGTCAGCGAGTACGGGACCGCGGCCGAGCAGCGCCTGCTGCACGCCGCCGAGGAATCGCTCGTCCGCGCGCTGCGTTTTCGCGAAGCGACCGAAGTCCAGCGACAGATGCGCGCGATGGCGTCGCTCGGTCGGACCGCCTTTCATCGCGCCCCGGATGCCTGGCAATTGATGTTCGACGACGCGGCCAGCCGCGCGGAAGACGCCACCGACCTGCCCCGGGCACAGCAGCTCGTGCGCGAAGGGCGCCAGGCCCGCGAGCGCCAGGATCGGGCCGCCCTGGAGCGCGTCACGCGCGCACTGTGGGGCGTCCTGCCGCCGGAGGTGGAGGAGCGCAGGTTGGGATTCGATTCGGGAGTGCGTTGATGTCGAGCCCGCGACCGGACTTTGCGGCCAGTATCACCGACAATCCCTTCTATGTACTCGAGGTGCGTCCCGGGTGCGGCCGACACGACTTCGAGGATGCCGCCCAGAAGTGGCTGGCCATGCTCGAACTCGGGCTCGCCGCCGCCAGCCACTACCCGACCCCGCTCGGACCGCAACCGCGCACTTCGGAAAAGGTCCGTTGGGCAGCCAACGAACTGCGCGATCCGCAGCGACGCGCCGGGCACGAGTTATGGGCGGAGCTCGAGCCCATTGAGCCGGCGAAACCGGCGCCTGAGCCCGCCGGCGAATCTTCCCCTGGCCCCGCTGCCTGGCCGGAAGCCCTGCGCGTCTTCGGCTGGAGGCCCGCATGATCCCGGTCTTTCCGATCATTGCTTTGTTGATGGCGAGCAAACGGACGCCGAGCGAAGCCGAAATGGGCGCGCAGAGCGTGCCGATCGAACTGGTCGGGTGGGTCTTCCTGTACTTCTTCACCTTCTTCGGTCTGGGTTCTCTGCTTGGGGAGATGCAGTTTGAAATCGCGCTGAAGTGGGTCGCCCTGCTCGCGCTGTTTTGCGCGGTGCCGCTGGCCTTTCCGTGGATGATGGCGCGGCGGGTGTTCGTTCCGCTCGGGTGGCATCGGGCGGCGTACCGCTTTGGTCGCCTGAGCCACCACTTCATGGCGCGCGACCACCGCGGCGGCGGGGCGCTGGCCGGCGCGCTCGCCATCCTGCGCGTCCGCGGCGATCGCACCGCGGCGATCGCGTGGATCGAAGCGCGTCTGGCGGAGGACCAACCGCTGCGCGGCGCGGGCATCGCTGCCATGGGCTTCCTCCAGCTCGCCCGGGGGGACCGGGAGTCCGCCCGGCAGATGCTCGCGGAGGTGGATGCGTTGTCCCCCTACGCCGTGCCCTATGTCGCCGCCATGCTGGCTTCGGAATGGCGCGCGGCCGAAGCCGCCAGCCGCGGCGACTGGGCGGAAGTGCGCCGCGCCGGAACCGGCCCCAACCTTGCCGAGACCCGGTCGAACGCCACGCGCTTTCTCGCCGCCGCCGCGTCGCGGTTGCTGCCCCTGGAATTGGACCCCCGCGGCCGCCCCCGGCATGCGAGCAAGCTCCGCCTCTGGTGGCGTTGGCTCACGGCGCCCAAGCGCTTTCGCACCTGGGCGTTCTACCAACGTGCCCGCGACAGCGAACCGATACCGTCGCCCACGCCTCCCCGGGTGAAGGCCCGCGTGCTCACGCTGCCACCCCGCGCCCGCAGCGAGGGGCCGGACCGCCTCCGGCGGGCTCTGACCCTGCACGCCCGCGCGCTGGCGGAAGCGCGCCTGAGCGATCACGACCTGGTGCGCCTCGGCCGCGTCTGGGAAGTCGCGTGCGCGGACGCGGCGACGGTGCGCACGTCCCGGCAACGCTTTGCCACCCTGCCGGATCCCTTGCACCCGATTCGAGACCTGCGCAGCCAGGTCGAGGCCGATCTCGGGCACTTGCTGGCCCGTCACCGGTTGCGGCTCGCCCCCACCGGTGACGACGAGTCGATCCTGGCGACCGCGGTCTGGCACGCCCTGCAAAGCCTGCACGAGGAAGTGGAATCCGCCTGCGAGGCCTACTGCCTGCGGGCGATCGAGAATCGCCGCTTGCCGGCCCCGGCCGAATGGAACGAGTGGCGGGCGTTGCGCGAGCTCTGCGATCAAGCCATCGCCCGCCTCGACCCGGAAGTCGCCGCCGCGACCTTTCCGTACTGGAATGACGCGATCACCACCGCCGCCTGCTTGCTCTACAACCAGCGCGGCGAAAAGGCGCTGGCCAACGCGATGTTCCGCTGGCTGCTGGCCCGCGCGACCAAGCTCGGCTGCGCAGGCGCCGCGACGCTGCACGCGGAGAACGTGAAGTGCGAAGTGTGAAGGCGCGCGGGCGGAGGTAGGTTGGCTGCGGCTCCGAAAAAAAGCGGACCGGACGTCGGCAGTGCGCCGGCGCCCGGTCCCCTGGTTGCTGTGAAAGTTGCTTGTGGGCTGTCAACCTTGAAACAGTGGGTTCGGCCGAAGTGATTTTCGCACCCGGCGAGGCGCGAGGAGGAGCCGATGCCCGGTGCGCATCGGCGACG
>JADLDQ010000376.1 GCA_020846575.1 Burkholderiales bacterium | reverse complement strand
GCCGGTCAGCAGCGCCCCCGAGCCCGCGACGCTCGGTCTGCTGGCGATCGGCCTTGCGGGCGTGGCTTGCCGCAGGCGCAGGAGATGCGCCTGAGCGTTCGGAACGGCGGTCTCGGAACCCGGCGCGCCGCCGGGTTTTTCATTCGTGCAAGCCGTTCATTGCAGAGTCGGCCGGTCGTGACGGTGGCGCGGGCGTTCAGCACGGCGGCTCGCGCAGCTCCACTCGCCGCCGTACGCGGCGTTGAAAAACTGCGCGCCGCGCTGCGCCGGGGCGGTGAATGCCGCATCCGCCTTGCGCGCCCGGGCCTGGTGGCCAGCTAGCGAGCAGGCCGGCCGGGTCGGCGGCCAACGCGGGTGCCGCGAATGCGGCCGCTACCGGCAGGAGAAAGATCTTCATGGCATGCCTCCGCGTGTTGGACACGGTGGCATACTGGACCGGCCCCATCAGCGTCCGATCAAGGCGCGGCGGACCGCGGCGAATGGGAACGCAGGCTCCTGGTCCGGCCTCGGGATGCAACAGGGTCGAGCGGCTCATTTCGAAGTCCTGAACTCGAACTCGGCGCTGCATTCGGGCAGGCTGCGTGGCGGTCTGGGACATTCGAAGTCATGGCGGCAGATTCGGGCAGAATCGATGCGCAGGCACTGCCCGGCCGGACGCCATCGGCGCGCGAGGGCATGGGCCGGCGGAGCGGTCGAATCATTGAAAGCGGAGTTCTCATGAAACGAGGAAGGCGCGGCATTTTCCTGGTGGTCACGGTTGTCGGAGCGCTTATGCCGCTGCCCGCGGCGGCGCAGGCCTACCCGGTAAAGCCGGTACGGGTGCTGGTGCCGTTCCCGGCCGGCTCCATTCCGGACGTGGTGGCGCGGCTGGTGTCCGAGAAGCTGAGCCCGGCGCTCGGCCAGCCGGTCCTGGTCGAGAACCGCGTCGGCGCGGGCGGGCGCATCGCGGCCACCGCGGCCGCCAGGGCCGCCCCGGACGGCTACACCCTGCTGCTGGGCAGCACCAGCACCCAGTCGGTGGCGCCGTACGTGGTGAAGAACATGCCCTACAACCCGCTGCAGGATTTCACGCCGATCGCCAACGCGGCCAGCGCGGTGAGCGGGCTGATCGCGCACGCGTCGCTGCCGGTGCGTTCAGTGAAGGAATTCGTCGAATACGCGCGCAGGAACCCGGGCAGGATCTCCTACGGCAGCAACGGCATCGGCTCGACGCACCACCTGCGCGGCGAGCTGATCAGGATCGCGGCGGGCATCGACATGGTGCACGTGCCCTACGGCGGCTCCAACGAGCTGATGGCCGCCATCACCAGCGGGCAGGTTCAGATGACGTTCTTCGCCACCGGCGCCATACGGCCGCACGTGCAGGCGGGGCGCGTGCGGATGCTCGCCGTCACCACGCCCAGGCGCTACCCGGGACTGCCGGACCTGCCGACCATCGCCGAAGAGCTGCCGGGCTACGAGCCCATCGTCGACTGGTTCGCCTTCTTCGGCCCTGCGGGGCTGGCGCGGCCGATCGTCACGCAGTTGAACGGCGAGATGGTCAAGGCGCTGCACGCGGCGGATGTGCGCGCCAAGCTGGAGGCGCTGACGCTGTTCGTGATCGCCAGCTCACCCGAGGAGCTGGCAGAACAGATGCGAGCGGAAGCGAAGATCTACGCGAGGGTGGCCAAGGCGGCGGCGATCGTCCCGGAGTGAGCGGCCGCTCCGGCGGCTGCGCCGGGATGCGTTGTTCGCCGGCCCGCCACCGGGTGTGGATCGGAGGTGGTTCAGCCGAGAGGATCTGCGCGTTACCCTGTCCCGGCGGCACACTTCGTCGATCCGTATCGGGTCGCCCGCGCGCGAATCCGCGACAGGCCGAGGCGTCTGTTCAGAGGTCCTCGAGCAGTACTTTATCGACGCGGTTGCGGTCCATGTCGAGAACCTCGAAGCGCAAGCCGTCGAAATCGAACCGGTCGCCGGCGCGGGGTACGCGCCCGAGGCGCGCCATCACGAACCCGCCGAGCGTCTGGTAGCTGCCCGCTTCTTCGGGTGGCGCTCCGATATTCCGGCCGATCGCTTCGCGCACGCGCGCGAGCGAGATGCCGCCGTCGACGAGCAGCGATCCGTCCGGGCGGCGCACGACCTCGAGCGCCTCTGGTTCGCCGTGCTCCGGCACCGCGCCGACGATTGCTTCCAGCACGTCGGTCATAGTCACGAGCCCGGGCACCTCACCGAACTCGTCGAGCACCAGCGCGAGGTGCGCCTTGTGCTGTTTGAGGAGCTCGAGGAGCCGGATCAGGTTGATCGACGCCGGTACGAACAGCGCCGCGCGCAGATGCGCCCGAATATCCGGCTGTTTGCCGTCGAGCAGAGTCTCGACGATATCGAGAACGTCGAGTACGCCGAGCACCTCGTCGAAATCTCGCCTCACGACCGGCAGGCGGGTGTAGCCCTCGCGGCGAATCAGCTCGAGGTTGCGCTCCAGCGGAGCGTCGATATCGAGGTACACCATGTCGATGCGAGGGGTCATGATCGCGCCGACCCGCTGCGTGTCGAGCGCGAGGATGCGCGACACGTACTGGTGCTCGACCTGTTCGAAAACGCCGGCTTCGGCGCCGGCCCGCATGAGTCCCTCGACTTCGGCTTCGGTCACGGTCTGCGCCACCTTCTCGGGCACGCCGAGCAGGCGCAGCACCGTCTCCGAGGAGACTGTGAGCAGTCTGACGAAAGGCGCCATAAGGCGCGACACCAGCTGCATCGGCAGTGCGATCCGCGCCGCGATCGCCTCAGGCGAGTGGAGCGCAAGCCGCTTGGGAACCAGCTCACCGATGATCAGCGCCGCGTAGGAAATGCCGATGACGACTATTGCAAGGGCAAGCGGCTTGGCGTGCGGTCCGACCACCGGCAAACCGGCGAGAGCGGAGGCGAGCGTTGCCGCCAGCGTCGCCTCGCCCAGGGCACCACTGAGGATGCCGATCAGCGTGATTCCCACCTGTACGGTTGAAAGAAAGTTTCCAGGATGCGACATCAGCCCGAGCGCCGCCGCCGCACCGGAGTGCCCGCCCTCGGCGAGCTGCTGCATGCGCGTGCGGCGGCTGGACACCACCGCAAGCTCCGACATGGCGAAGAAGCCGTTGGCGAGTAACAGGGCGAGCAGGACCAGGAGTTCCATCGGCGTGGCCGGGCGCTGTGGCGCACCGAAACAGGTGGGGATGGGCGAGGGTAGCAGACATCGCTCGAGCGCCGCGATGGCGCGGGCCGAGGCAACGCGACCGGCGTAGCCCTCGCGCCATGGAGCGTGCTCGCGATTGCTTCGGCGGCGAGCTTGGGGAATGGCCTCTGGCTCGGACCCGCAGGGATTACAGCGAGGGCGCCGCGCCGCGACCTTTCTCGTGAATCTCCTGGCAGGGCCGGCAGCGCTTGGCGGCAGGATAGACCTCGAGTCGCCTGTGGCCGATCGGGGCGCCGCAGTCGATGCAGGTTCCGTAGCTCCCCGCCGCGATCCGGCGCTCGGCGGCGACAATGTCGCGCAGCTCGTCGATGTCGCGCGCCACTTCCGCGTGAGCCACGTCCCGCAGCAAGTTGGCGACGGACTCGTCGCCTGCATCGGCCGTTCCGCTCAGCGCGTCGGCATAGGGTTCGTGACCGGCGCGGGCAAGTCCCTCGCGGATCTCGTCCTCCAGGCGGCGCTTGCGTTGCGCCATCAGCGCGGCGAGAGCGTCGATTTGTTTCTGAGTCAAGGCGTCCATAACCGAATGTTATCCTCCGAGGGCCATCGCGCGTTGAGCCAGATCAACCCGGGTGGCTTTCGCTCACGCGGCCGCTGGCAGGCGGGTGCCTCGCACGCGCGTCGCCCTTGTGCGCCGGCGCTGCAGCGCCCGCCGTACGGCGCGTTCAGCGCGGTCGAGCGCGCGATCCGTGGCCGCCTGGAGCGAGCGATGCTGCTCCGTGACGACCACGCTCGGCAACCCGCTCAGCACCACTTTGATCTCGACGCGCTTGTCGGCGCCGCCGCGCGGGCCGTTGACGTCCTCGATCCG
>JADLDQ010000375.1 GCA_020846575.1 Burkholderiales bacterium | reverse complement strand
GGTGGACATGGCGCACTACGCCGGGCTGGTGGCCGCTGGCGTGTACCCGAACCCGGTCGGCATCGCCGATGTCGTCACCAGCACCACGCACAAGACGCTGCGCGGCCCGCGCGGGGGGTTCATCCTGATGAAGGCCGAGCACGAGAAGGTCATCAACTCGGCCATCTTCCCAGGCATCCAGGGCGGGCCGCTGATGCACGTGATCGCCGCCAAGGCGGTCGCCTTCCAGGAAGCGCTGCAGCCGGCCTTCAGGACCTACCAGAAGCAGGTGTTGGCGAACGCACGCGCCATGGCGCAGGCGCTCGCCGCCCGCGGATTGCGCATCGTCTCGGGGCGCACCGAGAGCCACCTGTTCCTGGTGGACCTGCGCGCGAAGAACATCACCGGCAAGGACGCGGAGGCGGCCCTGGGACGGGCCGACATCACCGTCAACAAGAACGCCATACCGAACGACCCGGAGAAACCCTTCGTCACCAGCGGCATCCGCATCGGCTCGCCGGCGATGACCACGCGCGGCTTCGGCACGGCCGAGGCGGAGAAGGTCGCCGGCCTGATCGCCGAAGTGCTCGAGGCGCCCTCGGACGAGGCGGTGACGGCGCGGGTGAGGCGCGAGGTCGAGGCGCTGTGCCGGCGCTTCCCGGTGTACGCGCCGCGGCCGCTGTCGGCCCAGGCGGCCTGAACCGGTGCCCGAACCCCGCCCGCCGGAGCGTCCGCCTTGAAGTGCCCCTACTGCAAGGCCGAGGACACAGGCGTCATCGATTCGCGCCTGTCCGACGACGGCGACTCGGTGCGCCGGCGCCGCGAGTGCGCCGAGTGCGGCAAGCGCTTCACCACCTACGAGCGGGTCGAGCTCTCCATGCCCATGGTGGTCAAATCCAACGGTCACCGCGTGCCCTACGAGCGCGAGAAGATCCGCACCGGCTTCCAGCGCGCCCTGCACAAGCGGCCGGTGCCGGCGGAGTACGTGGAGGCGGCGATCCAGAGGGTGGAACAGCGCATCATCGCGCTGGGCGAGCGCGAGGTTGCGAGCCGGGTGATCGGCGAGATGGTGATGCGCGAGTTGAAGAAACTCGATGACGTCGCCTACATCCGCTTCGCCTCGGTCTATGAGGACTTCCAGCGGGTGGACGATTTCCGTGATGCGATCCTTCAGGTCAAGCGGCCGAGGAAGAAGCGAGCGGCGGCGCACAAGTCTCGCGCCGCCTGATCCAGGGCCCCGGCGCAGCGGCGGCGCGGCCGGGTCCCCGCATGGAGCGAAACGCAGCACCGAACGCGGATGCCGGACGTGGCAAGCGAGGGTTTCAGCGACGTCGACCGCCGCCACATGGCGCGCGCGCTCGAACTCGCGGCGCGCGGCCTGTACACGACCACGCCCAACCCGCGCGTGGGCTGCGTGCTGGCGAAGGACGCCGCGGTCGTGGGCGAGGGATGGCACGAGGCCGCGGGCCTGCCGCACGCGGAAGTGAACGCGATCGCAGCCGCAGGCGAGCGCGCGCGCGGCGCGACCGCCTACGTCAGTCTCGAACCCTGCAGCCACCACGGCCGCACGCCGCCCTGCGCGCAGGCGCTCGTCGCCGCGGGCGTGGCGCGGGTGGTCGCCGCGATGCGCGACCCCAACCCGGCGGTGTCGGGCAGCGGCTTCGCCAGGCTCGCGCTGGCCGGCGTGCGGGTGCAGGCGGGGCTGATGGAGGATGCCGCGCGCGAACTCAATATCGGCTTCGTCTCGCGCATGACGCGAGGACGGCCGTGGGTGCGACTGAAGGTCGCGGCGAGCCTGGACGGCGCGACCGCGCTCTCGAACGGCGCCAGCCAGTGGATCACCGGGCCGGCGGCGCGCGCTGACGGCCATCACTGGCGCGCGCGCGCCTGCGCGCTGCTGACCGGCGCGGGCACCGTGCGCGAGGACGATCCGCGCCTCAGCGTGCGCGAGGTGCACAGCGCGCGCCAGCCATTGAAGGTGCTGATCGACAGCCGCCTCGAATCGCCGCCGGCCTCGCGCCTGTTCGAGGGCGGTGCGACGCTGGTGTTCGCGGCGGCGGAGTATCCCGAGCGGGCCGCGCGCCTTGCCGCGCTCGGCGTCGAGGTGGCGGTGCTGCCCGGGCCCGCCGGCAAGGTGGATCTGCCCGCGATGCTGCGCGAGCTCGCACGCCGCGGCGTCAACGAGCTGCACGTCGAGGCCGGCTACCGCCTGAACGGTTCGCTCCTGCGGGAAGGATGCGTGGACGAACTGCTGCTCTACTACGCGCCGAGCCTGCTCGGCAACGGCGCGCGCGGCATGTTCGACCTGCCCGGCATCGCCGACCTGGCGCAAAGGCGCAGGCTCTCGATTGCGGAACTCGCGCGCATCGGCGAGGATATGCGCGTCATCGCCAGGCTCGCCGGATATGTTCTCCGGCATCGTCGCGGCCGTGGGCCGCATCCACAAGGTGGAGCAGCGCCCGGGCGGCGTGCGCATCGGCGTGTCCGCGGCGCGCCTGGGGCTGGAGGACGTCGCCATCGGCGACTCGATCGCCGTCAACGGCGCGTGTCTTACCGTGGTGAGGCTCGCACCCGCGAGCTTCGAGGCGGACGTTTCGGCCGAGACGCTTGGCTGCACCGCGGGCCTGGACGCGCCGGGCGAGGTGAACCTGGAGAAGTCCCTGCGCCTCGCGGACCGCCTCGGGGGGCACCTGGTGAGCGGTCACGTCGACGGCGTCGCCGAGGTCCTCGCTGTCGAGCCGGCGGGCGACAGCGTGCGCATGGCGTTCCGGGCGCCCCGGGGGCTCGCCCGCTACATTGCCCGCAAGGGCTCGGTGGCGGTCCAGGGCGTGAGCCTCACGGTCAACACGGTCGAGGGGCCGCGCTTCGAGGTGAACCTCATTCCGCACACGCTGGCTGCAACCTCGCTGCGCCACCTGGTCGCGGGCTCGAAGGTCAACCTCGAGGTGGACCTCGTCGCGCGCTACGTCGAGCGCATGCTCGCAGCGCCCGATGCGGGCGGGCGATGAATCGAGCGCGTGGCCGGCGCCGCGCCGCTTCCCGCCAGAGCGCGGCGCAGGCCGCGCCGCCTAGGCGCCCATGAAGTCGCGCTTGCCGACCTCCACGCCGTTGTGGCGCAGGATCGCGTAGACCGTGGTGTGGTGGAAATAGAAGTTGGGCAGGCCGAAGCCGAGCAGGTAGCGCTGGCCCTTGAACGTCGTGGGCTGGCCGCCGATCGGAATCGTGATGTCGCGCTCCTCGGAGCCGTCGATCTGCG
>JADLDQ010000374.1 GCA_020846575.1 Burkholderiales bacterium | reverse complement strand
GCCCGGACGGGCACCTCGTTATCGCGATATATGCCCGGCATTGGACCGCTCCGATCTGGACGGCCGTTAAATGGACCTACGTCCACTCGGGAGCATTCCCTCTTTGTGACTCACTGTAGGCCCACCGGTGGGGCGGCGCAAGCGAGTTTTGCGAGTTCATTCCAGCGCCGGGCCTTGTAGTAAGCGCGGATCATGATCATGGCCTCGGCGGTGTCTTCATGCCAGAAGATACCCGGTCCCTTGAGGCGAAGGTTGATGACCCGGCGGATAGCGCTTTCCATCGGGCCGCTGCCGATCGACAGGCGCAGGCGACGTGCCCATGCGTAACTGAAACGGCGACGGTTGCGCTGGAAGTAATGCTGATCTTTCTTCAGAGCTTTCGAGCGTGGACGGCGCATAAGCAGCGCCTGCATTTCTTCCAGCACTGTCTCGATCTTTCCGGCGCGCAGCAACTGGCGAGCGTGATTGCGCCAACGGATGCGGCGTGCGCGTGGCCAGAACGTGCAGGCCTGGGCGAACGTGCCCAGGTGCTCTACGGCGTGGTAGAAGTCGATCAACTGAATGACCGGATGGGGGCAGGCGATGGCACCCTGTTCGATCAAGGTCATGAATCGGGTCCAGATCCACGGCGCGCCATCGGCGATCAGTAGAACGCGAGTGGGTTGCAGCGCGTTGAACAGCGGCAGATAGAGTCGGAGCATCTCGAAGAGCGCATCGGCGCCGCCTAGAGTGCCGTCGATCACAGGCGTGAAGGTGCGGTCCATCCGGCCGTCGGGACCCAGGAGGTAGACGTGCAACAACAGCGGTTCGCGCCAGTCGGTGTGGTAGCGCCGGCGGCCCTTGGGTGTGCGCGCGCCGGCTTTGTCGCGACGCACGCGCAAGCGCCCCCCGTCCACGGAGATGACCACACTGCGGCCTTGGCCGCTGAGCTGTAACGCTTGAAGGTTGCCGGGTAACGCGCAGCGGGCGCGCTGTCCAAAGCAGCGCGTAACCCGGCGCAAGGTTTTGATGTCCACCTCCAGTCCGCCGGTATCCCGCAGCCAGGCAGCGGCTTCTTCCAGCGACGCGACGGCACAGGCGCTACGGGCCATCTGTGCGCAGGCCGCTGGGGAGGCATGCTCGTGGATGCCAAGTACGACGAAGGCGGGGAACAGTCCCTTTTCACGATGTTGCGCGTCACTCTGACGCCGGCGGTAGTAGGTGGCGCGCAGGGGCACGTGCTTGCCTCGCTGGAACTGGACGTTCACCTGCCGCCCCTGGGCGGCCTTGAGCCGTTTGGGGGCTGAACGCGCCAAGGTGTGCGCCTGCGCGCTCACCGCGGCGCTGTCCAAAGCCCCTTGGGCCAACGCCCCCATCAGCGCGGCGAACAGAGCGTCGCAGCGCTGCGCGCACTCTTGCTCCGCCGCCGCCAAGTCCGAGGCACTGTGCACAACCGGCGGCTTTGCCAGAAAGTCGTGCACTGCGGCGAGACACGTTTGCGCTCGCTGCAGCAACGCCGCTCGGTGCGACTCCGCCGAGCTATCCGCTGCGCCGCCGTTCAATCCACCTCCGCCAGCGCGGCAACTCCGTCGCGGCGCGCCTGCGCCACGTATGCCCTGACCAACTGCGCGTTTAGTTCCCGAAAGCGCCGATACCGGCGTATGCACTGCCGCGCCACAGCCAGTTCCTCCGGCTTCAGAAGCAGCGTCGAACTGAGCCCCGCCGCCGTGAAGCTCAACTGATAGTAGGGACCATGCCGTTGCGGGCGATCCGGATCCTTACACCGGCATCCTGGCTTGCCGCACACGTTCCACTGCTTGCTGATGCTGCCGGGTAATACCGGCCCCAGAGCATCAAGCGCCTGCTTGACTTCCCTCACCGATGGACTGCGCATAGAGTCTCCTTCCGATAGCCGTTATACGGCTACCGGATATATGCCAAAAAAAGAGAGCGGCCGCAACCCCCTTTCTTGCTCTTTCTTGGGACACAATCCGGGAATGCTCCCCTCGATGACGTCGTCTCGGAATCCGGCCTCGTTCAGCATCGTCGAAACCACGCTGCGGAAGCTGTGTCCGGTCATGTTTCCCTTGTAGCCAGCAGGTACAGGGCGAACAGCATGGTGTTGTTGCTGAGCGGCTTGTCCCGGTTCCGGCCCGGGAAGACGCAGCGGCTTCCGTTGGCGGATACATGCAGTTCCCTGAGGACTTCCACCGACTGGCGCGACAGTGAAACCACGTGCTCGGTCTTCATCTTCATCCGCTCGGCCGGCACGATCCACGCCGCGGAATCGAGATCGACTTCCTCCACTGCGCGCCGATCAGTTCCCTGGTGCGAACGAAAGTCAGCGCCAGGAGCCGCAAGGCAAGGCTGGTGAGTCGGTCACCGAGTTCGGCATAGCCGTCGATCGCGCGCAGCAACGTCGGGAGTTACTCGGGCGCGATCGCCGCCTGGTGCCTGCCCTTGTGCGGGGCAAGGGCGCCGCGCAGATCGATGACGCGGATCGGCCTGGCAGGGTAGGACTGCGCCGCTGCGGGCAACGCGGCGCAGGCGAGGAGGGCGGCGATGAGTCGGGTCATGCGCTTCGTATCCATGGAGCGTCCTCCGACGAGCGGGCGGCGCCGGCGGCTCGCGATCGACACCGCCGAAGACCTGTCGGATGACACGAAACCGCCGGCACGCTTGACACGCATCAAGGAACCGGTGGGGCCGTTCAGCCGGTGTCCGTCCCGAAGATCGACGTCACCTGCGTGGACAGGCTGCCGCCGTTGCCGTGTGCAAGACCTATCCGGGCGCCCGGCACCTGGCGCTCGCCCGCCTCGCCGCGCAGCTGCGTCACCGTCTCGACGATGGTGAACACGCCGTACATGCCCGGGTGAACGCAGGACAGTCCGCCCCCGTTGGTGTTCACCGCCAGGCGGCCGCCGGGGGCGATGGCGCCGCCGCTCACGAACTCGCCACCCTCGCCCTTGGCGCAGAAGCCCAGGTCCTCCAGGAACAGGAGCGTGTTGATGGAGAACGCGTCGTAGAGCGCGAGCACGTCCACGTCCGCGGGCGCCAGGCCCGCCATGGCGAAGGCGCGCGGCCCGGAGCGCGCCGCCGCCGTGACGGTGAGGTCCGCCATCTGGGCGATGCCCTGGTGAGACGTCTCCGCCGCCACGCCCAGCAGGTAGACCGGCTTGTTCGGTCTGTCCCGGGCCCGGTCGGCGCGTGTCAGGATCACCGCGCCGCCGCCGTCGGTGATCAGGCAGCAGTCGTTCACCGTGAGCGGGTCGCTCACCATGCGCGAGCGCAGCACGTCTTCGACGCTGAGCGGGTCGCGCATCGTCGCCAGCGGGTTCAGCCGCGCCCAGGCGCGCGCCGCCACGGGGATCTCCGCCAGCTGCCGGCGCGTGGTTCCGTACTGGTGCATATGGCGGGCGGCCGCGAGCGCGTAGGAGGTCACCAGGCGCGCGCCGTAGACGCTCTCGTAGGGAATCGGAACCGTTCCACCGGGGCGCACACGCGCGCTGCGCGCGTTGCTGCCGTAGGCGATCAGGGCCGTCTCGCACAAGCCCGCGTCGAGCGCGAGCGCCGCCCATTGCAGGAAGTTCACGAAGGACGAGCCGCCCAGCATCGTGCCTTCCAGCACCCTGGGGTGGATGCCGAGATACTCCGACACCATGGCCGCCGGAAGCGAGGCGCGGTCGAGCACCGCGAATACGCCGTCGATATCGCCCTTGCCCATGCCGGCGTCGGCCAGGGCGCGCTCGACCGCCTGCGCCATGAGTTCGAAATGGCTCCACCCCGGCACTTCGCCGAAATCCGAGAGCCCTACGCCGACCACCGCCGCGCGGCCTCTGAGACTGTCAGCGGCCATGGGCGGAGTCCTTCGCATCGAAGACGATGAAGTGCCCGTCCTCGCCTGCGCCGGCGATGCGGGCGGTGACCGCCATGCCGATCCTCACCTGCGCGGGCGCTACGCCCTCGACCCGGGTCATGAGGCGCGGCCCCTCCTCCAGGTCGACCAGGCTCACGTTGTAGTCGCCCCCGGCCTCTGCCCGCCGCCGCATGACGGTGGCCGAGTACACCGTGCCGGCGCCCGTGGCGCGCACCCACGAGAGTTCCGGCGAACCGCATGCCGGGCACAACAGCCGGGGGTAGAAGGCGTGCCTCGCACAGCGCTCGCAGCGCTGGATGCGGAATTCTCCGGCTGCGAGGTAGTTCTCGTAGGTGAGATCGGGGCCGGGCGTCACTGTGTGCTCCTGTTGCCGGAGGGTCGAGCCCGAATCATAAGGAACATC
>JADLDQ010000534.1 GCA_020846575.1 Burkholderiales bacterium | reverse complement strand
TCAAGGCCATGCGGGAGACGGTGCCGCACGAGGGGATCCTGTCCGAGGACCCGGGGCAGGAGCTGTTCACCGGGGTGCTGGACCAGCGGCTCGCGGAGGTCTATGGCGAGCGGGCCCGGGGCGGGGTAGGCGAAGCGCTCTACCGGCAGTTGAGCCGCAGGCTGCCGGACCCAGGTCCGGCGACGGGAGTCCCATGATCGTCCACGGAGTCCAGGAATCGATCGCCGCAGAGCCCTCGCTCGCGGAGCGCACCGCCGACCTCGCGGAGGCGCTGCTGTACGAGGCGCATGTCATCGAGGAGCTGCGCCAGGCGCTGCTCCGGCAGCGCGCCGGCGTGGCGGCCGACGATCCGGAACTGGTGGAAGCGAGCGTCCACGCCATGGGCCGCACCCTGCTCACGCTCGACGAGGCCAAGCGCCGCCGGGCCGCGCTGACCTCGCTGATCACCGGCGGGGAGGCGGTCCCGATGGACCGGCTGGAGACGATGCTGGGCGGGTCACTGCCGGCCGAGGTGGCGGAGGCGCGGGCCCTGGTCAAGCGGGTGGCGCTGCTCACCGCCCAGGACGTGGCCATCAACCAGCACATCCTCCGCCGGGCCCTCGAGGCCGGCGACACGTTCCTGCAGAAGCTGTTCTCGATGGCCGGTGATCCGGCGCCGGGCTACCAGCGCCATGAGCCGGCGGGCGACCCGCCCGCGCGCAGCGGCGTCATCCTCAACCGGATGGCCTGACGATGAGCCTCACGAGCCTGCTCTCCATTGCCCGGTCGGCGCTGCTCACCCAGCAGAAGGCGATCGACACCACCGGGCACAACATCGCCAACGCCAGCACCGACGGCTACACCCGGCAGCGGCTGCGGCTCGGGGCCGCCGACCCGCTGGTCACCCCGATCGGGCAGCTGGGCCGCGGCGTGGTGGCCGAGGGGATCGACCGGATCCGGGACCAGTTCCTCGACGTCTCCTACCGCAAGGAGAACGGCGACTTCTCCCGCTTCGCCACCCAGCGCGACCTCCTCGGCGGCATCGAGGGGATCTTCGGCGAGCCCTCCGACACCGGGCTGGCCGCGGCGCTGGACGGCTTCTGGAGCGCCTTCGGCGACCTCGCCAATGACCCGACCGGCCAGGCGCCGCGGGAGCTGGTGCGCCAGGCCGGCGCCGACATCGCCCGCCGGTTCCAGCAGGCGGACAGCCGGCTCTCGGAGGCGCAGGCCAGCGTGATCGCGCAGATGGAGTCGCGGGTCGACGAGGTCAACGAGATCATGCGGGAGATCGCGGACCTCAACACCCGCATCCGCTCGGTGTCGGCCGGCCAGCGCGAGGCGCCCGACGTCAAGGACCAGCGCGACCGGCTGATCGACCGGCTGTCCTCGATCGTCGGCGTGCGGGTGCTGTCGCGCGCCGACGGCACCGTGGGCGTGGCCGCCGGCGACGCGCTGCTGGTGGACGCGGGGCAGTTCACCGCGTTCGAGGTACGCGACCTGGGCAACGGCCGCTACGGCGTGGGCGTGAAGGGCGGGATCGGCACCATCAACGTGCAGAGCGGCGAGCTGGGCGCCCTGGCGGAGCTGTCCGGCAGCACCCTGCCCGACCTCCGGGCCCAGCTCGATGCCCTGGCCCGGGGGCTGGTCACCGAGGTGAACGCGCTGCACCGCGGCGGGAAGAACCTGGCCGGCGCCACCGGCATCGACTTC
>JADLDQ010000373.1 GCA_020846575.1 Burkholderiales bacterium | reverse complement strand
TGTAGATGGCGGTGCGGGTGCGCCCGGTGCCCAGGTTGCCGCCGCTGGAAAGGAAGGGGTGCGGCCCCTCGACGCTGATGTCGCCGCGGTAGAACGCGAGCCCCTCTCCCTTGCCCACGCCGTGCCAACCGAAGGCCTCCAGCCAGGTGTGGGCGAACAGCGAGAAGCCGTCGTAGGGGTTGAAGATATCGATGTCGGCGATCGACAGGCCCGCGCCTTCCAGGGTCTTGCGCGCCTCCAGCGCGCACCATTCCTGAGCTTCGTCCAGGGTCTGGACCAGGCTGCGCGGGGCGGCGAAGTGCTCGGCGTGGTTCCAGATGTACACCGGCGGCTGCTTGAGGTCGCGCGTGCGCTCCGCGCTGGTGAGCACGTAGCAGCCCGCAGCGTTGACCGGCAGGTCGTTGTCGTACAGGTTGAGCGGCTCGTTGATGTAGCGCCCGGCGAGGTAGTCCTCAACCGTGAACGGCGCCGGCTGGTGCAGGGTGTAGTAGCCCCAGGGCACCATCAGGCCGTTCCTGCGAAGGTTCACCACCAAGCGCGCGACGTCCTCCTTGCTCCCGCCGTAGCGGCGCGTGTACTCGTTGAACTGGTAGGCGTAGGTCGAGCCGCCGGTGAAGCCGAACAGGCTCTGCCACTTCATCGGGCCTTTCACCCGCGTCTCGGTCTGCTGGTGATAGCGGCCCTCGACGTTTCCGCTCGGGTAGAGCATCAGCAGGGTGGATGCCTTGCCGCTGGCGAGCGCCTCGATCGCGTAGCCCCATTCGAGGCCGATATAGGCCGGCTCGTTGCTGACGAAGCGCAGGCTCGATGCGTCCATACCCAGGCCCCGCGCCAGCCACTCGGCGCTGACCTTGGTGATGCCGTCCTCGGAATCGTAGGGCGGTTCGAAATAGGGCCGGGAAGGCCCCCAGCTGTCGCCGAGCGGCCCGGGCGCGGAGACGATGGCGTCCACGTCGGCCACGCCGATGCCCGCGTCCTGCATCGCCCGCTGCGCTGCCAGGATCGAGTACGCGCCGAGGCTCGTCTCCAGGTCGCCGCTCCTCCAGCGGCGGTCCACCGGCGAATGCCCGATGCCAGCCACGGCGACCTTGCCGCGGTCGTGCCACACGCCGCCGTCCACGCGGGTGCGCATCCATCCGCTCTGCGCGGTCACGCTCACGTCAGCTCCTTTGCCTGTCCGGGTTCACGGGACGCGGGCCGCGCCTTCAGCGCACCAGCTGCCACTCGGGGATGAGCTGCCCGGGCTCCACCTCCTGGAACACGAGCTCCACCTCGGCACCGACCGGCACCTTTGCGGGCGGCACGCCGGGCAGATGCGAGAAGAACTTGATCTCCGGGTGCTCGGCCAGTTCGACGACGGCGGTGTTGAAGGGCTGCTCGGCCTTCAGTGCGGCCACCCGGGTGTCATGCTGCACGCAGTAGCCTTCGATCCGCCCGCGGCCCCGAACCTCCTTCCACTCCAGGTGATGCGTCGAACCGCAGGCGGCACAGCTCGGCGCAGGCGGCATCTGCAGGCGCATGCAGGCAGTGCAGTTCTGGACCACCAGCCGCCGCTGGTTGGCGGCCTCCCAGAAGCCGCGGTCGTGTTCCTCGATGGCGGGGGCGGGTTTGGGCATGGCCTGGTCCTGTGCGGTTGGCGCGGTTCGCGGCGACGGGCGCGGAACGGATTAAACCAAATACGATCCCCTGCGGCACGCTCGCTCACCACTGGAGCGGCCGAGACGGCGAGCCGCCGACCCGGGTCGACTCTCATCGCATCGCACCGGACACCACATGAGCACAGCCACGCTCTCGGCGCTGGCCGAGCAGGTACCCCGGAAGAGGCGCACGACGGGGCGTTGCGGTTACAAGGAATTACACCTGCGGGCATCGGCATTGAATACACTGCCTGCATCCCCGATCAGACGTGAAAGGTACTGTCCATGAAACACGCACTGTCCGTCCTCGGCGCGGCCGCGCTGCTCGCATCCGCCCAAGCCGGCGCCACCGGTCTGGCCACCTGCGACTCCGGCCCGCAGTCCGGCTGGCAGCCGCAGGCGAAACTCGAGAAGATGCTCACCGAGCGCGGCTGGAGCATCCGCCGGGTAAAGGTCGACGGCGGCTGCTACGAGGTGTACGCGGTGACCGACAAGGGCGAGAGAGTCGAGGCGTACTTCCACCCGGTCACGCTCGCGCCCGTGCCCACCCGCGCGCGCTGAGCCGGGGCAAGGCATGCGGGTCTGGGATCCGCTGCTGCGGTTCATCCACTGGTCGCTCGCGCTGTTCGTCACGCTTTCCTGGTTCACCCAGACCGGCGGCAGGTTCTGGCACGAGGTGTTCGGCTACGCCACGCTCGCGCTGGCGGCCTTGCGCGTCGTCTGGGGTTTCACCGGCCCGCGTTACGCGCGCTTCACACAGTTCGTCCGCGGCCCGCGCCAGACGCTCGCCTATGCCGGCGCGGTGCTGCGCCGCACCGAGCCCCGCCATCTGGGCCATAACCCGCTGGGCGCCTGGATGATCCTCGCATTGCTCGCGGCGATCGCCCTGGTGGACGCGAGCGGCTGGCTCTACACCACCGACCGCTACTGGGGCGTGGAATGGGTCGAGGACCTGCACGATGCGCTGGCATACGTCCTGCTCGCACTGGTCGCGCTGCACCTCGCGGGCGTCGCCTTCACCTCCTGGCGGCAGCGCGAGAACCTGGTCGCCGCCATGATTCACGGGCGCAAGCGCCCGCCCTCCGCGCCGGAGGCGGGCTGAGCTTGGCGCGCGCGGCGGACGGGCGGCTGCGCTGCCCCTGGTGCCTGGGCAGCGCCGAGTACGTCCGATACCACGACCGCGAGTGGGGTCTGCCGCTGCATGACGATCGCAAGCTCTTCGAGCTCCTGACGCTGGAAGGCGCTCAGGCGGGTCTCGCCTGGTCCACGGTGCTGCGCAAGCGTGAGAATTACCGCGCGGCGTTCGCGGGATTCGATCCCCTCACCGTCTCGCGCTTCGGGCCAGCCGAGATCGCCCGCCTCATGGCCGACGCGGGCCTGGTTCGCAACCGGCTGAAGATCGAGTCCACCGTCGGCAACGCCCGGGCGTTTCTCGCCGTGCAGTCGGAATTCCACAGCTTCGACGCCTATCTGTGGCGCTTCGTGAAAGGCCGGCCGCTGGTTTCCCGGCGGCGCTCGCCGAGCCAGGTACCGGCGCGCACGCCCCTGTCGGACCGCCTGAGCGCCGACCTCCGACAGCGGGGCTTCCGTTTTGTCGGCTCGACGATCTGCTATGCTTTCATGCAGGCGGCGGGCCTGGTCAACGATCACCTGATCGGGTGCTTCCGCTACGCCGAACTGGGCGGCACGGCCGCGGGCCGCGCCGCGCCGGCAGGGCGAAAGTCGCTACGGGCAGGGGGCGATCGAGAATGAAGCTGAGTCAACTGTTGATCATCGCCGCCTGTTTCGCGCTGCCTGGCGCCGCGGGCACGGCGGTTGCGCAAACCAGCCACCCGGATGCGGTCCTGCTGGTGGCCGCTCCCGGACTGCGCGATGCCGAGTACCGCCAGAGCGTGGTGCTGGCGGTTCCGGTCGAAGGCGACCGCCACGTGGGCGTGATCATCAACCGCCCGACCAAGCGCACGCTGGCGAGCCTGTTCCCCGAGCACGCGCCTTCCAAGCGCGTCGAGGAGCCGGTTTTCTTCGGAGGACCGATGTCTCGGGGCGCGCTGGTCGCCGTGGTCCGCTCCAGCAAGGACCTGGGGCGCGGCTCGATCGAACTGCTGCCCCAGACCTACCTCGCGATGACGATCAGCATCGTGGACCGCGTGATCGAGGACACGCCCAACGACGCGCGCTACTACGTCGGCTATGTCGTGTGGCGCCCCGGCGAATTGCGCGCGGAGCTCGACCGCAAGGTCTGGACGGTGGTCAACGCGAGCAGCGACCTCGTGTTCCGCAAGGACATGTCGGGGTTGTGGGAGGAGCTGTCGCGCCTGTCCCGGATGATCACCGCCTCGGCGCACGCGCTCGAGCCCGTCCCGGTCGCGCTCCGCTGAGATTCGCATCGAGCGCCGCGGCGGCGACTTCGTCAGGCACTCTCGGACTTCAGACACCACTGCCCGTTCGCGAGCCGCTCGAGCAGCCCCTGCTCGCGCAGGGCGTCCAGCGCCAGGACGATCTCGCGGCCGTCGCGGCTGCCCAGGGCGTTCATGATCTCGGAGAAGTACCTGGGTCCCGATGCGAGCGCCTCGCGCGCCGAGGCCGCGACCGGCGCAAGCGCCGCGCCCGAGGACCTCGGCGCGAAGCAGACCCGGTCCTCGATCCGGGCGCCCGCGCCGAACGGCGCGGTCATGTCGAAGCCGCCCTTCACCATCTTGCCGTCCTCGCCGGTCGCCGGATCCATGCCGAGCGCGAAGTGCCCGCCCTCGGTGACGATATCCCGGTCCATGCGCAGGCGCGTGCACATCGCCCAGTCCATCTCCTCCTCCGACCAGACGTCGATGTCGTGGTCCACCACGAACACGAGGCGCAGCAGCGGCAGCTTGAACAGCAGAGCGATGGCCGCGCGCGCCTGCCCGGCGGCGCTCTGGCGGATCGCCACCCGCACGTGGTGCAGCCCGGTCGCGCTCGGCATGGCGCGAACGCCTGCGACCTCGATCCCGGCCTCCGTGAGCGTGCGCATCACCGCCGCCTCGGTGTACATGGCGGACACGCTGCTCGCATCGTTGCGCCACAGGCGCCGTCCGCCGTGCAGCACCGTGTGGTGCAGCGGATCGCGCCGCATGGTGAGCGCGGTGGCATGGAACACCGGGTCGATGTGCATCGGGCCGTAGTACCCGTACAGTTCCCCGTAGGGCCCCTCCATCTCGGTGTAGCCGCGCTCGTCCAGGTAGCCCTCGACCACGATTTCGGCGTCCGCGGGCACCGGGATGCCGTTGCTCACGCCCTTCACCATCGGCAGCGGTTCGCCGCGCAGCGCGCCGATGCACACGAACTCGTCCATCGGCACCTTGAGGGCGGCCGAGGCGAAGTCCGCCGGGTGCGAGCCGATCACGAAGGAAAGCGGCAGCCGCTCCTTCCTCTCCACGCAGGCCATGTAGATGCGCTTGAGATCCGACATCTGGGTGAGGTTGGTGCGCATCTCGCGCCGGCCGCGCAGCATCAGTCGCCGGCAGCCCACGTTCGGTTTGCCGCTCGCCGGGTCGATGGTGAAGTCGAGCGCCGAGGAAATGTAGGGTGCGCCGTCGAACTCGTGCTGCAGATGAAAAGGCAGCCGCGAGAGGTCGATGTCCTCGCCGCTCAGCACCACCTGGTGCACCGGCGCCTGCGCGGAGGAAACCTCGAGCGGCGCATGCGGCGAGCGCACCCGCCGCATGAATTCCGGCACCAGGCCCCTCGCGTCGGTGCCGAAGGCCGCCGCCAGCCGCCGCCGGCTGCCCGCGACGCCGCCGATCATCTCGAGCTTCTGCGGGCCCGCCTGCTTGAACAGCACCGCCTTCTCGCTCGCCTCGACGATGCCGGACACGTCGGGCAGCGCCACCGACTCGGGGTGTACCTCCACCTCGCCCATCTCGGCCAGGCGCTGCACGAAGGTGCGCAGGCGGAACTTCTCCAGATCGATGGTTCTCATGACCGTGCCGGCCTCCCGGGAACGAGCGCCGGGGAGGATCCTGGCTCGATGCAGCCACCAAGCCATGTCGTCCCGGTTTTCTTATCCTGTATCGCCCGCCAGACCCGCTCCGGCGTCGCCGGCATCTCGAGGTGCTCGACGCCGAACGCCGAGAGCGCGTCGACGATGGCATTGGTGAGCACCGCCAGCGCCGGCGTGGTGCCCCCCTCGCCCCCGGCGCGCACCCCCAGCGGGTTGCCGGGCGCGGGGATCTCCATCAACTCGGTGACGAACGAGGGGAACTGGTCCGCCCGCGGGAGCGGGTAGTCCATCAGCGAACCCGAGAGCAGTTGCCCGCTCTCCCGCTCGTAATGGCAGTGCTCGCCCAGGATCTGGCCCGCCCCCTGCACCATGGCGCCGTGGGTCTGGCCGTCGAGAATCAGGGGGTTGATGGCGCGGCCCACGTCGTCCACCGCGCTGTAGGCCACGATCTGGACGGCGCCGGTCTCCGGGTCGATCTCCACCTCGCACACCTGGGTGCCGTAGGGAAAGCCCGCCACCGTGAACATCTCCTCGTGCTGCGCCGAGAGCGGTCCCTGCAGCTCCCGCGGCAGGCTGCCGTCGCCGTTCGCGGCGAGTGCGGCCTCGAACAGGCCGAGCGAGCGATCCGTTCCCTTGACCGTGAAGCGGCCCCGGGCGAACTCGATGTCCGGCGGCGCCGCCTCCAGCCGGTGAGCGGCGATGCGCCGGCCCTTCTCGATGATCGCTTGGCTCGCCTTGCCCATGACGACGCCGGCCAAGCGCATCGAGCGTCCCGAATGCGAGCCGCCGCCGACCGGCACGCGATCGGTGTCGCCCTGCACCAGGCGCACCCGCTCCAGGGGAACGCCCAGCCAGTCGGCGACGCACTGGGTGAAGCTCGTCTCGTGGCCCTGGCCGCTGGAGAGCGTGCCGACTGCGACCTCGATCTCGCCGCCCTGCGCGGACTCCGGCAGCACGCTGATCTCGCTCCACTCGCGCGGGAAGCCCGTGGTGATCTCGATGTAGTTGGCGATGCCGATGCCGCGCAGCATCCCGCGGCGGCGCGAGGCCTCGCGCCGCGCCGGAAATCCCGCCCAGTCCGAGACCGAAAGCGCGCTCTCCATCGAGCGCGGGTAGTCGCCGTTGTCGTAAGCCACGCCCGAGGCGTTGCGGTACGGGTGCTCGTCGGCCCGCACCAGGTTGCGCCGCCGCAGCTCGAGCGCGTCGATGCCGGTGCGGCGCGCCGCCAGCTCGATCAGGCGCTCCAGGACGTAGATGGCCTCGGGCCGTCCCGCGCTGCGATAGGGGATGGTCGCCGGCGTGTTCGACAGCACGCCGCGGGCCCGGACACGAGCGGCCGGGATGCGGTACTGGCCGGTCATGATGCTGACGCCCTTGCGCAGCGGGATGATGGATGCCGCGTGGGCGCCGAGGTTGGAGAGGTTCGACAGCCTCAGTGCGAGAAACCGCCCGCCGGCATCCAGCGCCAGTTCGGCCTCGACCGCGAGGTCCCGTCCCTGGTAATCGGACAGGAAGGCCTCGCTCCTGTCGCAGGTCCACTTGAGCGGCCGCCCGAGTCTCTTCGAGGCCCAGCACAGCAGCGGGAACTCCGGGTAGAGCGAGTTCTTGGTGCCGAAGTTGCCGCCGATGTCGTACGCCAGCACCCGCACCTTGTCCATCGGGACACCGAGGACAGCGGCGATCTCGCGCTTCTGGCGGTTGGTGCCGCCGCTGCCGGCGTACAGCGTGCAGCGCCCGCTGGCCGCGTCGTAATCCGCTACCGCGGTGCGCGGCTCCATCGGCACGCCCGTCACCCGCGAGATCCAGGTCTCGAACCGCACCACGTGAGCCGCCGCGGCGAACGCCGCGTCCGTGGCCGCGGCGTCGCCGTGCTCGGCGTCCAGGCACACATTCGAGGCCGCGTGCTCCCACAGGCGCGGCGCGCCCGGTTTCGCGGCATCGCGGGTGTCGGTGACCGAAGGCAGCGGCTGGTACTGGACTTCGACCGCTTCGGCGCCGTCCTTTGCGGCCATTGCCGACTCGGCCACGACCATCGCCACCGACTGTCCCGCGAAACGCACCCGGTCGCGCGCCAGCAGGTGGTAGGGCGAGTCGTAAATGGGCGCCCCGTCGCGGTTCTCCAGCACCACGTCGGGCAGGGTGCGCTGCACCTGCACCGGGCCGAGGAAGCTGTAGTCGGGCGCGATCGCTTGCACGCCGTCGGCGAGCAGGTCGGCGCAGGTATACACGGCCAGCACGCCCGGCACCGCGAGCGCCGCGCGGGTGTCGATGGCGACGATGCGCGCGTGGGCGTGCGGCGAGCGGGTGATGGCGGCGCGGGCTTCGCCCGGCAGGTGGATGTCGTCGCTGTAGCGACCCCGGCCGGTGAGCAGGCGCTGGTCTTCCCTGCGCGGGATGGGTTTGCCGATGAGAGCGGAGGGGTCGGGGGTGTCCAAGGCAGGTCCGGGTGTGTTGGGGGTGTGGAATCGCTCAGGCGCCGCGGCGGGATCGAGGAAAAGCCCGGCTGCTCCTCGCAGCGAGGTGATTCGCGAGCGAATCACCTCGCGGCCAGGACCTCGGAAGTCCGATGCGGGCAGCGGTCGCCGTCATCGATGCCTGTGCCGGGTTCCATCTCGGCGCACCGCAGAGCCGGCTCCACGGCACACTCGTCTTGCGTCCTCGGTCCGCCTCAGCGCTTGTCAGGGCGAGACCATCTGCCCGCCCGAGATGAACGTGCCGATCAGGTTCCCGCGCGTGACGGGCAGCAGCAGGTACGAGGGTCGCTGCGCGTCGTGGAACACGGTCACGTGCGAGGCCTTCATGCGCAGCACCGACCCCAGGCCGATGGTGTGCAGAAAGTTGGCGGGCGGGTCGGCGTCGGCCGAGCTGATCCCGAGCGCGAGGCGCTCGCCCGCGCGCAGCAGAATGGCGTAGGGGCGAAGCTCGATGTCGAACTCGTAGACCTCGCCGGGGGAGAGCGGCTCGCGCTTTTCGTGCGTGTGCACCGGCTGCCAGGGCCTGGATCGGTCCGGATCCAGCGCCCGCTGCGAGCCGCGCAGCCAGCCGCGGGTGAGGAGCGACTCGCGTGCGCTCGCGTCGATGTGCCACAGGGTCGCGAACCAGAGCACCTCCGTGTCCGTGGTGGAGGCGTAGAGCTTGAGCGCGATGGGTCCGCAGATCTCGGTGTTCTCCACCATCGCCGGCGTGGTGAACCTCAGCGCGCCGCGCGCAAAGGGCGAGTCCTCGTAGGTGCTCGCCGGTTCGCTGGGCCAGAACTCGTGCTCGCAGAGCAGCCCCCCGGCGTGCAGGTAGAAGTGCGTCCACTGCGTGTCCGGGATCGGCCAGCGCTCGGCCGACTTCCACTCGTTGGCGCCGACGACGAACACCCGCACCGCCGGCTCGTCCATGAGCCCGGTGTCGCGGCCCTTCAGCCAGTGGTCGTACCTGCGCAGCGACTGGTAGGCGTTCTGGTACCGGGGCGGGTCGAGGTAGACGGGCGGGCCGATGGTGAGCTTCTTCGGCGCCTTCCAGCGCTGGAAGGCGCGCACGTCGCCCGCGAGGTGCAGTCCGAAGTTGCCCCAGTCGGCGCCGAAGTAGCCGGGCACGCCGTCGCTGGCGCCGAAGTCCACCTCGCGCTCCCGATAGTAGTCGTCGTACAGCGGGTGCAACAGAATCTCGGCGATGAGCGGGTGGACCCCGGCGTCGGGCGCGCGCAGCGCGGCGGCGAGCGCCGGGACCGCGGCGATCTCGTCGTCGGCGAGCGCCCTTGCGATCGCCTCGGCGTAGCGCGCCTCGCCCCACTCGCGCCTGTGGCGGTTGCCGAAGCGGTAGTGCTTCGCGTAGTACTGCAGCCAGTAGGTGGTGAAGCCGTGCGCCAGGATGCCGCCGCGGTAACAGGCGTCGCGATAGCCGTCCGACCAGCCGTACAGGGCGAAGATCGCCTTCAGGCCGGCGGGTTTCAGCGCCGCGGCGCGCTTCTGCACCACCGAGAAGTACGACACGCCGTTCATCGCGACCTTGCCGTCGCACCAGGGCTGCGCCGCGATCCAGCCGATCGCCTCGGCGATGTCGCGGATCGAGTCCTGGTCCGGGTGCAGGTTGCCGTACTCGCCGCCCGAGCCGTGGGTGCCGCGCATGTTGGCGATCACGAAGGCGTAGCCACGGCGCACGTAGAAATTGAAGTCGCCCACCTCGAGCGATCCGCGATCGCGCCCCGGGAACCCGAGTGGCGCCATCTCCCAGCCCTGCTGGGCGCGCTCGTAGGGGCTGATCGTCAGGAGCGCCGGGAAACGTCCCGCTCCCTGCGGGCGGTACAGGTCGGCCTTCAGTTCGATGCCGCCCCCGACCGGGATCGACAGATCCCGCTCGAGCTGGATTTCGTATTGCCTGGGTGAGGTCTGCCAGCGCTCGGTGATCATCGGTCCTGCGTCCGGTCATCCGGCTTGTACCGCACCCTGCGGCTGGAGCGCTCCCCCCGGGTCAGCGCGCGACCCTGGCGCGCGCCGCTCGCTCGCGCGCGGCGGCGACCAGGGACGGGTTGAGCCGCGCGCGCACCGCCGCGATCTCCTCGGGCGTCCACTGGATGAACCCCTGGCCGGTGGACATGCCCAGCTCGCCCGCGGCGACCTTGCCCTCCAGATATGGATGCGGCCCAGGCGTGCGGTCGAGGTCCTTGATCAGGACGCGGTGAATATCGAGGGTCAGGTTCAGACCCACGAGATCCGATTGCTCCATCGGCCCGAGCACCGCCAGGCGCGCACCGAACCCCTCCTTCACCACCGTGTCGAGCGTGCGCGCGTCGCACACCCCCGCGGCGACCAGCGCGATCGCTTCGCGCTTCAAGGCGTGCTGCAGCCGGTTGCCGATGAAGCCGGGGATATCGCGCTTGACGTGCACCGGCGCGCGGCCCGCGGACTCGAGCACCCGCATGGTCTTGCCGACCACCTCGGCCGAGGTGAACTCGGACTGCACCACCTCGACGAGCGGCACCAGGTGCGGGGGATTCCAGTAGTGCGTACCGATCACGCGGCTGCGGTCCGCCACCCGCGCGCCGACTTCGTGGATCGGGATGGCCGAGGTATTGGTGCACAGCACCGCGCCGGCGGGGGCGCTCCTGCCCAGATGTTCGAAAATCTCCTGCTTCAACCCGGGCTTCTCGGGCACGGCCTCGATCACGAACTCGGCATCCGCCACCGCCTCGTCGAAGCCCGAGTGATAGCTGAGGTTCTTCAAACCCGCCTTGTCCTGGCCCAGCAGTTCGAAAACCGCCTCGATGCGGGCCGGCGCGGTCTCCAGCGTCCCGGGGAACGCGTCGTACACGCGCACCCTGTGCCCCGCGGCGGCGAAAGTCTGCGCGATGCCATGGCCCATGAGGCCGGCGCCGATGATGGAAATTCGATGTGTGCTCACGCAATGCCGCTCGTCAATGGTTTGAGGAAAGTTCAGGCGCTACCGTTCAGGCGATACCGCTCGCGCACAGGCCCGCTCCAGCCCGGCGGGCTCGGCGCGGCACTCAGCCCCGGGCCCCGCCGCCGCAGCGCCCTGTCGCCTCAGGCGACTGCCGTCAGGCCGCCATCCAGATAGATGATCTGGCCGGTGATGAAGTCCGAGGCGGGTGATGCGAGAAATACGCACAGCCCGGCGATATCCCGGGGCTCGCCGATGCGTTTGAACGGGACGTTCGCCACGTAGGTCTTGAGCTTCTCGGGGTCGTTCAGGGTGGGCGCGGCCAGCGGCGTGCGGATCAGGAGCGGCGCGATCGCGTTCACGTTGATGTTGTGCGGCGCCCACTCCGAGGCCAGCGATCGGGTGATCATATCGACGGCGCCCTTGGTCGAGCTGTAGCCTTCGTTTCCGCCCCAGAGCGTGGCGCGAAGGCCGCGCACCGAGGAGATGTTGATGATCTTGCCCTTCTTCTTCTCGATCATCACCCGGCCGAACTCGCTGCAGGCCACCATGGTGCCCTTCACGTTGACGTTGAAGAGCTGATCCCAGGTCTCCACCGGGAACCCCAGCGCGGGCGCCTTGGTGTTGATGCCCTGCGAGTTGACCAGGATATCCACCGTGCCGAACTTCTCGACCACCTGCCCGGCCAGGCTCTTGATGCTGGCCGGGTCGGTCACGTCGACCGCGAACGCGGCGGCCTCCGACCCGGTCTCGGCTCCGATCGCCTTCGCGACCTGCGCGAGCTTCTGGATGTTCCGGCTCGCGACCGCGACCCGCGCGCCCTGCGCGGCCATGCCCTTGGCCATGATCTCGCCGATACCGCCCGCGCCGCCGATGACGACCGCTACTTTCCCATCCAGCCGAAACATATCGCTCATGTGACTAGCCTTTCCAGATTCCCGAGCCGGCGCGCGCGGCCCGGTCGATCCCGGTGCTCTCCGGGTTTTCCGGTTGCCGCGCGCCTAGCGGCCGGTCTCGATGCGGAACTGCTGCTTCGGATCGAGGAGGGCGATCACGCGCACGCCCGAGCCGCAGCCCTCGGTCCAGCGCCAGGGGAAGGCCATGAAGGTGCAGCGCTTTCCGGTGATCTTGTCGAGGTCCCCGCCGATGTTCTCGATGCCCGGAATGCCGTTGCACATCAGCACCCGGTGCGCCGGCTCCCAGTAGGGGAAGTCGTCCAGCACGTTGCGTCCCGTGTACTCCTTGTATTCCTTCTCCAGCCAGGGATGCGAGGGACCGACGCCGTGCGAGACGAGCTTGGTGCCCAGGGGATGGTCCAGGGCCTGCACGTCGATGCCGACCATCTTCACCTCGTGGTCCACGCACCACTGCGCCGCGTCCTTGTACAGCCCCGGCCCGTAGCAGAAATACTCGGGCGTGTCGCCGTAGTCGTGGTGGCTGCCGGTGTTGATCATCAGGATATCGCCCTTCCTGATCCTGGGCGTCGCGTTCTCCAGATCTTTCGGCGTCACCACCTCCCACTTCTTCTTCGGAATCGAAACCGCGACCCCGGTGCCGAAGAAGCGCCACAACGGGTAGTTGGTGAGGGTCGGCGTGTCCTCCTCCACGTGGATGGGCGCGTCCATGTGCGTGCCCCGGTGCATGGTGGTTTCGATCTCCTTCACCTGCACCCCTTCCTTGGCATGGAAGAACACCGTCTTCACATTGAGAATGGCCGAGGAGGGCCACTCCGGCATGCCGTGTGCCCAGCGATGGCTGAGGTTGTAGAACTCCAGTGCTCCGGTACGGGTCGGCTGGTTGGTGCCCTTGGGCGCTGCGCCTGAATCCATGGCGGTCTCCTTGAAGGATCGGTTCGTCGGTTTCAGCCCTGGCCGGGCTCGATACGGTACTTGCCCGAGGGATCGAGCATGGCGGTCACACGCACGATGCACGCCTCGCCTTCCATCCACAGCCAGGGGAAGGCCTGGAAAGTGCAGCGCTTTCCGAGCAGTTCGTCCACGTCGCCGCCGAGGTTCACGATGGTGGGAATGCCGGCCTTCAGCAGCGTCAGATGGGCCGGGTTCCATTCCGGGTAATCGGCGCTGGCGTCGCGGCCGGTGGCCTTCTTGTACTCCGGCGTCAGGTACTTGATCTGTGGGCCGTTGCGCTGCGGGCCCATGGAGGTCGCGAGCGGATGGTCCACGTGGGCGTTGTCCATGCCCACCAGCTTCACACCCCGGTCCACCAGCCACTGCGCCCCGCCCTTGGACAGGCCCGGGGAGTAGCCGAAGTACTGCTTGCTGTCGGAGTACTTGCGGTGCCAGCCGGTGACGATCATCACGATATCCTCGGTCTCGACCCGGGGCTTCGCGGCCTCCAGGTCCTTTTCGGTCACCAGTTCCCACTTCTGCTTGGGGATATCCAGCACCACGCCGCTGCCGAAGAAGCGATCCATCGCAATGCCGCCGACCGGCGTGCTCATGGGGATCAGGTACAGCGGCGCGTTGACATGGGTGGAGGAGTGCATGGTGGACTTCCACACCTGGGTCATCACGCCGTTCTTGGCGTGACTGACGCTGCGGTACACCCGCACGTCCTCCAGGCCCGGCAGCGTGGGCGTGTTGTAGCCCCAGCGGTGCGAAAGCTCGTAGAGGTGAAGGTCCGAGAGGGGATCGACGATGGCTGCGCTCATGATGGTCTCCTGCGGATTCGGGCGCCGGTCCCGGGCGTCCGTTCTGAATTCTACTCGCCCGTCTCCAGGCGGAACTCCTGTGCGGGATCGATGACCGCCACCACCCGCAGGGCGCAGCCCTCGCCGCTGGTCCAGCGCCAGGGAAAGGCCATGAAGGTGCAGCGCTTGCCGGTCACCGCGTCGAGGTCCCCGCCGATGTTCTCGATGCCCGGAATGCCGTTGGTCATCAGGATGTTGTGGCAGGGCTCCCAGTAGGGGAAGTCCTCCAGGATGTCGCGCCCGGTCTCGGCCTTGTACTCGTCGTTGAGAAAGGGCTGGACCGGGCCGGGGCCGTGCGCTGCGAGCACGGTGCCCAAGGGGTGGTCGAGCGCCTGCACGTCGATGCCCACCAGCCGCACGCCCTTGTCCACCAGCCACTCTGCCGCGCCCTTGTACAGACCCGGCGAGTAGGCGAAGTACTCCGGGTTGTCGCCCCAGTTGTGGTGGCTGCCGGTATTGATCATCACGATGTCGTTCTTGCGGATCGCAGGCCGTGCGTTCTCGAGGTCCTCGGGGGTGACGACGCCCCACTTGCCCTTGGGGATCGATACCGCCACGCCGGTGCCGAAGAAGCGCCACAGCTCGTAGTCGGTGATGAAGCCGGAGTTCTCGTGCACGTGGCTGGGCGCGTCCATGTGCGTGCCGCGGTGCATGATCCCCTCGTACTCGTGCACCAGCGCCCCGTGGCGGGAGTGCATCTCGCGGATGCGCAGGTTCAGCAGCGGCGCCGAGGGCCACTGCGGCATGCCGAAGCCCCAGCGGTGGGAGAGGTTGTAGAACTGCAGTCCCTGGGTGCCGGTGGGCGGGGTCTTCGGCTTCTTGCCGACCTGGGTATCCATCGCCGTTCCCCGGTTCAGGCCTTACCGGCCTCGAGCCGGACCTTGCCGGTGCTGTCGAACATCGCCACCAGGCGCACCACGCAGGCATCGCCCTCCCACCAGTTCCAGGGGAAGCACTGGAAGGTGCAGCGCCGGCCGAGCACCTCGGCGATGTCGCCGCCGACGCACTCGATGGTCGGGATGCCGGCCTTGAGCAGGGCCCGGTGCGCCGGCCGCCACTCCGGGAAATCGGCCTTGGGCTCGCGGCCGGTTTCCGTCTTGTATTCCGACATCAGGTACTTCACCTGCGGGCCCTCGCGGTGGTTCACCAGCGAAGTCGCGCAAGGGTGGTCGATGTCGCCGGTGTCCACGCCCACCAGCTTCACGCCCCGGGCGATCAGCCAGTCCGCCGCCGACTTCGCCAAGCCCGGCGAATAGCCGAAGTACTCCTTGCTGTCCGAGTAGCGCCCGTACCAGCCGGTGGCGATGATCACGATGTCCTGCGGCAGGATCCCGGGCGAGGCGTTCTCCAGGTCCTCGCCGGTCACCAGTTCCCACTTGCCCTTGGGAATGTCGAGCACCACGCCGGTGCCGAAGAAGCGGTCCATCGGAATCTGCCCCACGCCCTGCGCGCCCGGCACCAGGTGCAGCGGCGCGTTCACGTGGGTCGAGGCGTGGAACACGGTGGTGAACTTCTGCGTCATCACGCCGTGCCTGGCGTGGCGCGAGATGCGTTCGAGCTTCACGTCGTCGAACGACGGGTGCATGGGGATGTTGTAGCCCCAGGGATGGCTCAGTTCGTAGAGATGGACCCCGGTGACGGGATCGACGACCTTGGGCATCGCGGGTCGCCTTCCTCCTGTTGTGATGCGGATCCTGCGTGGCCCGCAGGAACATTGCGTTGCGCCGGCGCGCGAGCGAGATCGTCATTTTATAGGAAAAGGGTTCCCAAGCGAGAGTGGTACGGCTTGTCGGAACATATCGACGCCGGATCCACCAGCCCGGGCTGGACCGGCAGCCGTACGGCAAACAGCGCCGGTCAGGATGACCTCGCGTTGCATCGCACTCGCGCGGGCGAGCGCCGCACGGAACGCCCGGCGCGTCCAGTCGCGGCACAGCGCCTCCAGTCTCCGATAGCCCGCGCCGAGCAGCCTGAGGTGATCGCATCGGACTTCGGGAACCGAGCAACGCTCGGAACCTGCGCGAGCGCGATTGAACGTTCGAAGAAAACCCGGGCCGCCTGGACGACGACGGGCTTGCTCGCACGCGCGCTGCCGTGCCTGCGGCGGGCATGGGAAACGCAGCCCGAGGGCCGCTTCAGGGCGCCGCCTCCCCCGGTATCGGCCCCTGAGCATCCGCGCCGCTCGAGGTGCGCGCCCCGGCCGGCCTCGCAGCGCAGTACTGCCTCCAGGCCCCGCGCAGGCACTCCTCCAGTCCGCGCACAAAGCGCGCCCCGTCCATGAGCGCGGACGCCAGCAAGCGCTCGCGCATCTGCGCGCGCAGGCGGGCGAGCGCCTGAGGCTCGCGCGCCGCTTCGACGGCGCAGCGCACGTACGCGTCCGCGCTGCGCGCGATCCATTCGCGAAGACCGGCGGCGCCGAGGATGCTCGCACCGGCACGCGCGACGCCCCAGTCGCCTTCCAGCACGACCACCGGCAGACCCATCCACGGCGACTCGCAGGTCGTGGTCGCGCCGTTGCACGGGAACGGGTCGAGCGCGATGTCGGCGCGCCGGTGCAGGGCCTGAAATTCCGCGCGCGTGGTGTAGCCGGTCAGGTCGAGCCGCTCGGCCCCGATACCGTGCCGTGCCCAGGCCGCGAGGAAGCGCTCGCGCAGTCTGCCGTTCGGCACGCTCGCCACCAGCAGTCGCGCACCCGGTACGCCGTGCAGGATACGCGACCACGCCGTGACCACGCCTTCGTTGATCTTCTCGAACTGGTTGAAGGAGCCGAACGTGACATGGCCCGCCGCCCGCATCGGCAGCGGGCCGGGGTCGGGGCAGTCCTCGGGCGGCGCGAAGCACCACTGCGAATCCGGCAGGCGCAGGATGCGCTCGACGTACCAGGGCTCCGAGATCCCCGGTGGATCGACCACGGCATCCGAGAGCCGGAAATCGATCTGCGCCATGCCGCTGGTGGCGCGGGAGCCGAGCCAGGTCATCTGGATCGGCGCAGGGCGACGCGCGAGCGCCGCCAGGCGGTTGCGCGCGGTGTGCCCCGAGAGATCCACGAGAATGTCGATGCGGTCGGCGCGGATGCGTTCGCACAAAGCGCCATCGTCGAGCGCCGAGACGCTGCGCCACGCGGCAGGGTACTTCGAGAGGCGCTCGGTGGTGGCATCCGCATAGGCGGAGTTGTTGTAGCAATAGACTGCGAAGCGGCGCCGATCGTGACCGGCCAGCACCGGCTCCACGAACCAGCTCACCGCGTGCGCGAAGAAGTCTCCCGACAGGTAACCGACCCGCAATACGCGGTCCGGGTCGCGCTCGACCTCGATACCGGCGCCCGCGGCGGCGACCGGCAGGTAGCGTTCAGCCCACAGCCGGTGCGCGGCGAGGCAGGACTGCGGCCGCGCACCTGCGGCGACCATGTGCGCGTACAGCGCGACCTGCAGGCAGTCCGCGGCGATCTCCGGCCTGGACTTCGCGATGTGTTCGAGCAGCCGCCGGCTCCCCTCCCAGTCGCCCGCGTTCTGCAGCGCCAGTCCCATGGTCAGCGCCACAGACCGCAGCAGGCCGGAGTCGCCGCGCTCCCGCAGCAGCGCGAGCGCCCGCTCGAACGCCTCCAGCGCCTCGTCCAGGTACCGGGTTTCCTGGAGCAGCACGCCCAGGTTGTACCAGGCCTCGGCGGAACCGGGATCGATGCGGATCGCGCGCTGGAGCAACTGCCGCGCCATCTCCAGGCGGTTCGCGTTCTTCGCCAAGCAGGCGCAGTTGACGTGCAGGGCAAGGTTGTCCGGATGGGCGCGCAGCGCCGCGGCGGACAGTTCCAGCGCGAGGTCCTGCTCGCCGCGCCGGACGTGGCCCTGGATGCGCTCGTACCACGCCTGGGCGGACGCGTGCTGCGCTCCGCCGTCCCGCACCTCGCCTTTGCGGCCCGCACCGGGCCCGCGCCAGGCGATGCTCCGCAACAAACGCCCCAGCACGATCTAACTCAGCGCCACCGTGAGCGGGTCGTAGCGGTACAGCCACTGCGTGCGCTCCCGGGCGATATTCCTGTCGTGGAACGCGCGCTTCATCTGTCAGGGCTCCCGTGCATGCGATTCCCGTGCGGTATTCTGCACGCAACCGCGAACGGCCGCGCATCTATCAGCAGGCGCCTGCCCTCATCCGCGGTGATTGCGCGTTAGACGTCATGACCACGGGCATCAGGAGACAACTCCATTTCTCTGGCGTAACATTAACGCCATGAAAGTTACTACCGGCACTGTCGTCGATGGAAAAGTCGTAGTCGAGGGTGAAACCTTGGCTGAGGGAGAGACTGTAACCGTCCTGCTGCGC
>JADLDQ010000372.1 GCA_020846575.1 Burkholderiales bacterium | reverse complement strand
TGCTCATCTTCGCGGTCGAGCTCGCCTTGATGTTGCTCCTGCCGCGACTGCTCCCGGCCGGCGCCTCGCCCTGGATCCCGGCCATGGTCGACGCTGTGTTGCTGTCTCTGGTGGCGCTGGCGGCCGCCAAGCGCCTGTTCGAGCGCCCCCTGCGGGCCGCCCTGCACGGCGAGGCGGTTCGCGCGCGGGCGATCACCGACGCCGCCGCCGAGGCGATCGTCACCATCGACGAGGCCGGCATCATCCAGTCTGTCAATCCCGCGGCGCTGCGCATGTTCGGCTACGAGCCCGCCCGGATGCTCGGGATGAACGTGAAGATGCTCATGCCCGAGCCCTATGCCAGCGCCCACGACGAGTACCTGGCGCGTTACCTGCGCACCGGCGAGTCGCACGTCATCGGCAGGCCTCGCGAGGTTCCCGCGCTGCGCCGCGACGGGACCCGGTTCGTCACCGAGATCAGCCCCTTCGAGACCCGGGTGGAAGGCCGGCACTATTTCACCGCCATCCTGCGCGACCTCACCGAGCGCAGGCGGCAGGAGGAGGAGATCCGGCGCCTCGCCTACCACGACGCCCTCACCGGGCTGCCGAACCGCATGCTGTTCTACGACCGCCTGGGGCAGGTGCTCGGCCAAGCGAAGCGCGCCCAGTCGGGCTTCGCGCTGCTGTACATGGACCTGGACGGATTCAAGGCGGTCAACGACTCGCTGGGTCACGACGCCGGCGACGAACTGTTGAAGGCCGCCGCCGGACGCATCCGGCAGCGGCTGCGGCAGACCGACACCGTCGCGCGCATCGGCGGCGACGAGTTCCTGGTCATCCTGCCAGGCATCGACGACCGGGAGGACATCGCCAAGATCGCTGTCGAAATCGGGGCGGCACTCTCGGCCGGCTTCCACCTGGGCGAACCCCGGCAGGAGGCGCGGGTGGGCTTGAGCATCGGCATCGCGATCTATCCCGGCGACGCTACCGAGGCAGATGCTCTGGTGAAGGCCGCCGACACCGCCATGTACGAGGCAAAGCGGATAGGAAACACGTACCGCTTCCACCGCCGCACCTGAGCCCGCCGCCTCGGCCCGCCGCCTCGGCCCGCCGCCTCGGCCCGCCGCCTTGCCCCGCCGCCGCCCGATGCTCCCGGCGCCGCCACGCGAGGCGCTCAGCGCCCGCGTTCGATCACCGCCTGGACTGCCGCCGCGACCGCGAGCGTGCGGCGGTCGGTGCCGCCGATACCCCCGACGGTCAACCCCACGGGTGCTTCGCCGCGGCGGTGACACGGCAAGGTGGCGGCGCAGCCCTCGAGCACGTTGGCGATGCCGGTGTTGTGCAGCACCTTCGCGTTCCACTGGAAATAGGCCTCGTCCGAGGCGGAAACCTCGGCGAGCGTCGGCGGGACGACGGCGACCGTGGGATAGACCACGGCGTCGTAGGCGCACACCAGCGCATCGGCCTCCCGGATCCTCTCGGCGCGCTCGCGGGCGAGTTCGATATAGTCCGCCGCGGAGAATCGCGCTCCCAGCTCCAGGCGCTTCACCACGCGCGGATCCATCTCGGCGAAGCGTTCACGCCGGCGGCGATGCACCTGCCAGGCCTCCGGGCCCGCGAGGCCCCCGTCGCGGAACAGCGCCTGCGCCCGGCTGAACACGGGTGCATCGATCTCCTCGACCCGCACACCCGCCCCCGAGAGGCGTTGCAGCGAGCGCTCGTAGGCGCGGCCGACCTCGGCGTCCAACCCCTCGACGAGACTGGAGCGCGGCACCGCCAGCCGCAGCAGCCGCGCGGGGATTTCGGGCAGCGCCGCAATCCCGCCGCTGGTCGGCTCTCCCGCGAGCAGCGCGTCCCAGGCGGCACAGCATTCGACCGAGTTGGCAAGCGGCCCGACCGAGTCAAGGGTGTAGGAGAGCGGAAACGCCCCCTCGCGCGGAACGCGCGTCGCGGTCGGCTTGAAGCCGCTCACGCCGCAGAAAGCCGCCGGCACGCGCACCGAGCCGCGCGTGTCGCTGCCCAGGGCCATGACGCACATGCCCTCGGCCATTGCCACGCCCGCGCCGGAGGACGAACCGCCCGGCACCCGCCTGCTCGGTCGGTCCCAGGGCGAGAGCGGCGTGCCGTAGTGCGGGTTGAGGCCGAGCCCGCCGAAGGCGAATTCGACCATGTTGGTGCGCCCGAGGAGAATCGCGCCGGCCGCGCGCAGCCGCGCCACCGCCGGCGCGTCGGCCAGCGCCCTGTGCTCGAGCACCCTCGAGCCGGCACGGGTCACGTCGCCGGCGACGTCGTAGAGGTCCTTGACGCAGACCGGCAGCCCGTCCACGGGTGAGCGGACCACGCCCGCGCGGCGCAGCGTATCGGCGTGAGCGGCTTCGGCACGCGCCGTGTCCGCGTAGACCTTGAGGAAGGCGCGCGCGCCTTCGCCCGCCGGGTCGGCGATGCGTGCGAGCGATGCCTCCACCAGCGCGCGGCTCGTGGTCTTGCCCGCGGCGAGTTCGGCGCAGAGCTGGCGTACGGTCCACATGATTCATCCCGTGCGAAGTGCTCGACAGTGCGCAGCTTAACCCCGCTCACCGCCCGCGCAGCCGGTTTCGCGGGTGTGGCGCGGTTGCCCGCGGCGCTGTCGCGAGCCGATAATGCGCAGCCGCCTGGCCGCGTCGCGGCGAATCTCGACCCACCGGCCACCGTCATCCCATGCAGCTCGACCGATTTCCCTCGATCGCCGACCTCGAAGCCCGCGCGCGGCGGCGTCTGCCGAAGTTTGCCTGGGATTATCTCGCGGGCGCAGCGGGCGACGAGAAGGGCCTGGACAGCAACCGCGCCGCCTACGATGCGGTCCGGTTCACGCCCGAATACCTGCTCGAGCGCCGCCAGCCCGATACCCGCACCACGCTCTTCGGCCGCGAATACGCGCACCCGTTCGGTGTCGCACCCATCGGCCAGAGCGGCCTGGTCTGGCCGCGCGCCGCCGAGTAACGCGCCGCCGCGGCGAAGAAGGCGAACATCCCCGTCTGCCGGTCGATGGTGGCGACCTCGGGCATCGAGAAGATAGGCGCGATCGCCGGCGCCAATGCCTGGTTCCAGCTCTACCCGCTGAAGGATCCGGGCATCACCCGCGCGCGGCTCGAGCGGGCGCGCGACGCGGGCTTCTCGGCGCTGCTCGTCACCGTGGACACACCGGCGGGCCGGCGCACGCTGCGCGACCAGCGCAACGGCCTGACAGTCCCCCCGCGGCTGTCGCTCGCCAACATCGCGCGCGTGTTCCTGCACCCCGCGTGGCTCGCGGCGACCGCGGCGGCGGGCGTGCCGCGCTTCGAGACCCTGCTGCCCTACTTTCCGAAGGACGCGGACATCAGCGGCGTGGCGGCGCTCACGCACACGCTCGCTCAAGGCATGGACTGCAAGGCGCTCGAACGCTTGCGCGGCATCTGGACCGGAGCGCTGCTGGTGAAGGGGCCTCTGGGCGCCGAGGACGCGCGGACCTGCCGCGCGCTCGGCGCTCAGGGCCTGGTGCTCTCGAACCACGGCGGCCGGCAGTCCGAGGCGCTGCCGAGCCCGCTTCACGCCCTGCCGCGCGTTCGCGAGGCGATCGGCGCGGACCTTCGCCTCGCGGTGGATTCGGGTGCACGTTCGGGACTGGACGTGGCGCGCGCCCTCGCCCTGGGGGCGGACCTGGTGCTGCTCGGGCGCGCCTTCATGTTCGCGGTGGCCGCCCTGGGGAAGGCGGGCGCGCAGCACGCGGTGGACCTGCTGGCGATCGAGCTCACGCAGGCGATGGGGCAGATCGGCTGCTTCGAGCTGTCGCGCCTGCCGCAGCACCGGTTCGTCGCCGCCTGAGTCACGAGGAGCGAGGAGCAGCTCGCGCCTCGCGTTCCCCGCCTTCGAGGAAATCCGCACATTGCTTGCAGGTACAGCGTGCGGGTGCAGCGACGGCGGACCCCTCGCCGCGGCGGGCGAGGGGTCCGTGCCGGGCGGCTCTTGCCCCGGGGTTGGGCGCGGCTCGCTCTGGCCGCGCCTGTGGTGACTTCGCTATCTCGCCCGCGCCGCCTTGTAGCCCGCCCAGGCGAGCGCGCCGAACCCGACCACCGGGAAGGCGACGATGTAGGCGAGACCGATGAAGGGCGCCGCCGCGAACAGGGCGATGTCCTTCGCGCGCGCCGGCAGGGCCCTCCACGCCATCCAAGCGAGCAGCGCGAGTCCGACGAACGGCAGGGCGATCGCGAAGACCAGTCCGATGAAGGGCGCCGCGACCATCAGGGCGGCGTGTTTCGCGCCCGCCTTGATCTCGGCTGCGGCTTTTTCGGCGGCGGCGTTGTTTGCCGCGGGTGCATAGGTTGCGGTTCCGAGTCCGGCAACCAGGTTCAGCGTCGCGTTCATGATGCCCTCCGTAAGGTTCGTTGGCGCTGCTCTCGTCTCACTCACTGCATCGAACATGCCAGCGCTGCGGCATTCGTCGAATCCGCTTTGCTTTCAGATGATTACTTGTCGTTATGCGCACGGATACCGGAGGCCGGAGGGACGCGAAGTACACCGATTTCATGCAGGGCCTGGCCGAGGGATATCGATTTACGGCGTGAATTCAGTCGCTTGCGCCGGCGGCTGGGCGGATGGAAATCCCATACAGGCCAAGTGCTCCCGCACCGGCACGCGCGCGCTGCGCCATGCGCGCCGCAGGCCGGTCTCGCCGGGATTGCCCGGGTGGCGCGCCGAACGTAGACTCAGGCGGCCGCGCGCAGCTCGAGGAGATCGCGATGGACCGCTACGCCGTCCCGTCCGAACTGGAAGTGAAACTCGTCGCCCGCCGTGGCAGGCTGCACGCCTACCAGGCGATCCCCGGCGATCACACCGCTCTCGCGGTGGTGGACATGCAGAACTTCTTCATGAAACGCGGCGAGTTGATGTGCGCCGAGGGCTCGGATGAGATCGTGCCCAACGTCAATCGGCTGGCCGCGGCGGTGCGCGAGGCGGGCGGCATCGTGGTGTGGATACAGGCCGAGGCGCAGCCGCAGGGCCTGGACACCTGGCACACCTTCAACGATCTGTTCAGGCCGCAGGTGCTCAAGCGCCGCGGCGAATCACTCGGCCGCGGCGGCGAGGGTTTCAAGCTCTGGCGCGAACTGGACGCGCGGCCCGGCGACCGGTACGTGATCAAGAACCGCTTCAGCGCCTTCATCCAGGGCGCCTCGGACATCGAGAGCGTGCTGCGCGCGGCCGGCAGTCAGTACGTGCTCATCACCGGCGTGGCGACCAACGTATGCTGCGAATCGACCGGCCGGGATTGCATGATGCGCGGCTTCAAGACCATCATGGTCTCGGATGGCAACGCCTCATTCACCCGCGCCGAGCATGACGCGGCGCTGCTCAACTTCATCACCTACTTCGGGGACGTGCAGTCCACCGACGAGGTGATCGCGCACCTGCAGGTGGTGCCGGCGGCGCTCGGCGCCTGATCGAAGCGCGACGGCAGCGGCAGGCTCGGCAGTCGAGGCAGTCGAGGCAGTCGAGGCAATCGCTGCTCTTGAAGGAGAGCGCAGCCTTGCCTGGCGTCGTGGGAGCGCAAGGGGCGTGCAGCCCCTCGCTCCTCGTGACTCAGTAGCGCGCGTAGACGCTCGCCCGCCCTTGCGGCAGGATGAGCAGTACCTGGTAGCGCTCGGGCCGACTCGATTCCATGCCGGGGGAGCCGCCCGGCATGCCGGGCACCGCGAGCCCTCGAGCCCTGGGCCGCTCCGCGAGCAGCCGCCGGATCTCGGTCGCCGGCACGTGGCCCTCGATGGCGTAGCCCTCCACCACGGCGGTGTGGCAGCCCCCGTAGGCGTCGGCAATACCGTAACGGGCGCGGTAGGTCTCGGGGTTGCCGACGTTGTGCGACTTCACACGGAAGCCGTTGGCTCGCAGGTGGTCTTCCCACGAGCTGCAGCAGCCTCAGGTGGGGCTCTTGTAGACCGTGACCTCGACCGCCTTGTTCGCCGCCTTCTCGGCCGCGAAGGCCGGCAGGACGAGGGTCAGGGCGGCGAGCACAGCGCCGAGCGGTGTCTTCATGTGCGTCTCCGGGGCAGTCAGGGTTCGAAGCTGCGGATCAGGACGGCGCCATGCTGCCATGGCACCGGCACCGGCGGCTTGATCTTGGTCAGGCCTTGGCGTGTTTGCGCGCAGCGGAGTTCACCCGGAGCGCTCAACCCGCGCCGAACAGGAGGAATACGCCGCCCCGCCGGCGCGCGGCGCTGGCGCGGGCGCCGGCGCTTTGCCCGAAGCTGCGAGGCTCGCGCACCCTGTGCAGGCAGCGTACACCCGTGGCCGGGTGGTATAAGATTTTCCGACCGCCACGCGCTGACAGGAGGAATCGCATGCGCCACCTCTGCCTCGCTCTTTCCTTCGCCGCCGCCTCCTTCGCTGGGCAGGCGCAGACCTATCCCGCCAAACCGGTGCGGCTGGTGATCCCGTTCGCCGCCGGTGGCGGCAACGACATCGTCAGCCGCGTGATCGGCGCGCGCCTCCAGGAGGGGTTCGGCCAGCCGTTCATCATCGAAAACCGGCCCGGCGCCAACGGCTTCATCGGCCCGCGCGCGGTCGCCGACGCGCCGGCCGACGGCTATACCTTGTTGATGGGGCCCTCGGGGCCGATGTCGATCAGTCCGGCGGTATTCTCCAAGATGCCCTATTCGCCTCAGACCGACTTCGCCCCCGTGACCATGATCGGGTCGTTTCCGCTCATCCTGGTGGTGAATGGCGGCTCGCCGCATCACAACGTCGCGGAGCTGGTCGCCTTCGCCAAGGCGAACCCCGCCAAGGCCAACTACGGCTCGACCTCCGCAACCTTCCAGTTGGTGAGCGAGCTGTTCAACCTGCGCACCGGCGCGAAGTTCGTGCACATCCCGTACAAGTCGAGCGCCGCGATGAATGCCGCGGCGCTGACCGGGGACGTCACCATCGTCTTCACCGACCCGCCGCCGACCCTCGGGATGCTCAAGTCCGGGAAGCTGCGCGCGCTCGCCGTGACCTCGCCCCGGCGCTTTGCCCAGCTGCCGGACTTGCCGACCATGGCGGAAGCGGGCGTGAATGACATGGAGGCCACCATCTGGATGGGCTTTTTCTTCAAGGCCGGCACCGCGAGCACGATCGTCCAGCGCATGCGCGACGAAGTCGCCAAGGGCCTCACCGCACCCGAGGTGCACACCAAGCTGGCGGGGCTGGGCATCGAGCCCGACGGGCGCACGCCCGAGGCGTTCGCGAAGTTCCTGGCCGAAGACATCGCCAAGTGGACCGCGGTGGCGAAGGCGGCGAACATCAAGGCGGACTGACAGCCGCCTGCGCTGTCTCGCGGTCAGTCCGCGCGGGTGCTTTGCGCAAGCGGCCGTGTGATGGCCGTGTGATGGCCGTGTGATATAAGGTTCTCCTGCCCCTACAACCAGCAGGAGTAATCGCATGCGCCGCCTGTACCTCGCCCTGACCCTCGCCGCCGCCTCGTTCGCCGGGCAGGCGCAGACCTATCCCGACAAGCCGGTGCGGCTGGTGATCCCGTTCGCCGCCGGCGGCGGCAACGACATCGTCAGCCGCGTGATAGGCGCGCGCCTCCAGGAGGGGTTCGGCCAGCCGTTCGTCATCGAGAACCGGCCCGGCGCCAATGGCTTCATCGGTCCGCGCGCGGTCGCCGACGCGCCGGCCGACGGCTACACCCTGCTGATGGGGCCCGTGGGGCCGATGTCGATCAGCCCGGCGATCTTCTCGAAGATGCCCTTTTCACCTCAGAACGACTTCGCGCCCGTCACCATGATCGGAACCTATCCGCTCATCCTGGTGGTAAACAGCGGCGCGCCCTACCGCAACGTCGCGGAGCTGGTCGCCTTCGCCAAGGCGAACCCGGACAAGGCCAATTTTGCCTCGACCTCGGCGACCTTCCATCTGGTGAGTGAACTGTTCAACCTGCGCACCGGCGCGAAGTTCATCCATATCCCGTACAAGTCGAGCGCCGCCATGAACGCCGCGGTGATGACCGGGGAAGTCACCATCGTCTTCACCGACCCGCCGCCGACCCTCGGGATGCTCAAGTCCGGGAAGCTGCGCGCGCTCGCCGTGACCTCGCGCGAGAGCTTTGCCCAGCTCCCGGACGTGCCGACCATGGCCAAAGCGGGCGTCAAGGACATGGAGGCGAACCTCTGGATGGGGCTTTTCTTCAAGGCCGGCACCGCGAGCGCGATCAGCCAGCGCATGCGCGACGAGGTCGCAAGGGGCCTCACCGCGCCCGAGGTGCGCGCCAAGCTGGCGGGGCTGGGCATCGAGCCCGACGGGCGCACACCCGAGGCGTTCGCGAAGTTCCTCGCCGAAGACATCGCCAAGTGGACCGCGGTGGCGAAGGCCGCGAACATCAAGGCGGACTGACGCTCACGCGGCAGGCAGTGATCGCAGTTCTGCGGGGGAGCGAGGCGATGACCGCATACGTCATCTTCGATGTCGACGTCCGCGATCCCGACCGGTATCAGGATTTCATGACAAAGGTGAAGCCCGCGCTCGCGCAGGCCGGCGCCCGCTATCTCGCCCGTGGCGGAGCGCACAAGGTCTACGAAGGCGATTGGGCTCCGCGCCGAATCGTGCTTCTCGAATTCCCCTCCGTCGCGGCGTGGGAGTCCTTCTACTACGGACCGGTGTATCAAGGCGTCAAGGGAATTCGCGATGAATGCAGTTGTGCGCGTCTCGTAAGCGTGGAGGGGCTCGAAACGTGACCGGCGCATCCCGGGTGGTGCGGATGCAAAGACCCGATCCGAAAGGATCGAGACGACCGAAGGCGGTTTCGGTCGTCATCGCCGTTTCCCCCTCGAAACCGGCGCAGCTTGCGCCGGCCGGCCTACCCCACCGCCCGGGGCTTTCTCTCGGCGTCCACCGCCACGTAGGTCAGCGTCGCCTCGGTCACCTTGACGCACTCGTCGCTGCTGCGCAGCCGCTGCGCGTATACCTCGACGTTGACGGTGATCGAGGTGCGCCCGACACGGGTCACCTCCGCGTAGAGGCTCACGACGTCGCCGATCAGCACCGGCTGCCTGAACACGAAGTGGTTGACCGCGACGGTGGCCACACGCCCGCGGGCGCGGCGGGTGGCGGGGATGCTGCCGGCGACGTCCACCTGGGACATGATCCAGCCCCCGAACACGTCGCCGGCGGGATTGGCGTCGGCCGGCATGGGCACCACGCGCAGCACGGGTTCGCGATCCCTGGGCAGAATAACGGTCTCGGCGCTCATCGACTCTGCCTCACTTGGTGAACAGGTCCGGCGTCGGCGGCGCGCCGGGCGCGAGAGCGTAGCCGGAGAAGTCCGTCACGCCCTCCTCGCGCAGCACGTCCTCGTCGATGAAGAAGCGGCCTGTGCAGGTGCGGCTGTCGCGCACCAGGACCGCGTGCGCGGCCTCCGCCACGATCTCGGGCCTGCGGCTGCCGGCGAGTGCCTGGGGGAAGAACACCTCCACTGCGGCGGTGGCGATGGTGGTGCGCGGCCAGAGCGAATTGAACGCCACACCGTCGGCGGCGAACTCCGCGGCCATGCCCAGGGTGCACAGGCTCATGCCGAACTTGGAAAGCGTATAGGCGAGGTGGTCCTGGAACCAGCGCGGGTCGAGGTCCGGCGGCGGGGAGAGCGTCAGCACGTGCGCATTGGCGGCCTTCTTCAGATGCGGCAGGCAGGTCCTCGAACACAGGAACGTACCGCGCGCGTTGACCGCCTGCATCAGGTCGTAGCGGGCCATGGACGTGGCAAGGGTCCCGGTGAGGCCGATGGCGCTCGCGTTGTTCACCAGGACGTCGATCCCTCCGAAGGCCGCGAGCGCCTGCTCCACTGCCCAGACCACGGCGGCCTCGTCGCGGATATCGCAACGCACGGCGAGCGCGCGGCCACCCGCCGCGCGCACTTCCTCGGCCACGCTGTGAATGGTGCCGGCGAGCCTGGGGTGCGGCTCCGCGGTCTTGGCGGCGATCACGACGTTGGCGCCGTCGCGTGCGCAGCGAAGCGCGATCGCGCGGCCGATGCCGCGGCTCGCGCCGGTGATGAAGACGGTCCGGCCCTCCAGGGTGCGCATCTTTCCTCCGTCATGGCGGGCGTGACCGTCCCGCGAGCGCGGTTCGCCCGCGTCGGCCCGCGACGCATGATACCGGTGCGCGCCGCAAGCGCCGCGCCGCCCGCTGTGCATGATTATCCTCGCGCCCGCCCATTGCAGCCGCCGCACGCCGGCGGTTATCCTTCGCCAGAAGCCGCGGCTTCCCGGAGGCGCCTGGATGTCCACCCGCAAAGAACTGCTGGTCGAGATGTACGTGCGAATGATCACCATCCGCCGCTTCGAGGAGCGGGTGGCCGAGGATTTCCAGAGGAAGCTCATCCCCGGCGTGGTCCACTCCTACATCGGCCAGGAGGCGGTCGCGGTGGGCGTGTGCGCCAACCTGCGTCGCGAGGACCGCATCGTCAGCAACCACCGCGGCCACGGCCACTGCATCGCCAAGGGCGCTGATCTCGATCGCATGATGGCGGAGATCCACGGCAGGAAGACCGGCTACTGCAAGGGCAAGGGCGGCTCGATGCACATCGCCGACTTCTCGATCGGCATGCTGGGCGCCAACGGCATCGTGGCCGCCGGCCTGCCGATCGCGGCCGGCGCAGCCATGGCCGCGCAGCTCGAGGGCGGCGATCGGGTGGCGGTGGTGTTCTTCGGCGACGGCGCCTGCGCCGAGGGTGAGTTCCACGAATCCCTGAACCTCGCTTCCATCTGGCGGCTGCCTCTGGTCTTCGTCTGCGAGAACAACCACTACGGCGTGAACATGCCGGTGCGCGAGGCGATGGCGGTGCAGCACGTGGCCGAGCGCGCCGTGGCCTACGGCATGCCAGGGCGCGTGGTGGACGGCAACGACGTCGAGGGGGTCTACGACACGAGCGCGCAGGCGGTGGCGCGCGCCCGCGCGGGCGAGGGCCCTTCGCTGCTGGAATTCAAGACCTACCGCTGGCGCGGCCACTTCGAGGCGAACACCATCCTGGACCTGCGGCCCAGGGACGAGATCGAGGCATGGAAGGAGAAATGCCCGATCGCGGCCCTGGAACGCAAGCTCGTGCGCGAGGAGATCCTTTCGCCGAAGCAGTTGGCCGCCATCGACGCTCAGGCGCTCGCCCGCGTGGAGGATTCGGTCCGCTACGCGCTGGCGAGTCCTCTGCCCGAGCCCGAGGACGCCCTGGAAGACGTATTCTGCGTCTGACCCGATCGCAGACCGCGCTCATGAGAAGCATCACCTTCCACCAGGCGACCTTGGAAGCGCTGCAGGAAGAGTTCCGCCGCGACCACAAGACCGTGCACCTTTCCACCGACGTGCCGGCGCCGCTGCGCCAGGAGTTCGGCGCGGCGCGCATCCGCGCTACCCCGATCTCGGAGTCCTCCTTCGTCGGGGCGGCCACCGGGCTCGCGGGCTCGGGCTTCCGGCCGGTGGTCAACATCCGCATGGCGACCTTCGGCTTCGTCGCCATGGATCAGATGGTCAACCAGGCCGCCAAGATCACCTACATGTTCGGCGGGCAGGCGCGCTTTCCCATCGTGTACCGCATGAGCGTGGGCGCCGGCAATTCCATGGCGGCCCAGCACTCGATCAACCCCTACCCCATGTTCATGAACGTGCCGGGGCTGAAGATCATCCTGCCCTCGACGCCCTACGACGCCAAGGGCCTGCTCAAGACAGCGGTCCGCGACGACAACCCGGTGATGAGTTTCGAGCACTCGGCGCTCGTCGATCTCGCGGGCGAGGTGCCCGAGGAGGAGTACCTGATTCCCTTCGGCGAGGCCGCGCTGCGGCGCCGGGGCAGCGACGTGACGGTGGTGGCGCTGGCGCGCATGGCGCACTTCGCCATGGACGTCGCGGAGGAGCTGGAGAAGGAGGGCGTGTCGATGGAGGTGATCGATCCGCGCACCCTGGTGCCCCTGGACACGCAGGCGATCCGGGATTCGGTCGCGCGCACCGGGCGGCTCCTCGTGGTGGACGAGGCCTGCCGGACCTGCGGAGCCGCCGCCGAGATCGTATCCAGGGTGGTCGAGGACGAGGCCGCCTTCGCCCGCCTGAAGGCGCGCCCGGTGCGCGTGTGCGGGTTGGACGTGCCCATCCCCTTCAGTCCGCCGATGGAGCGCTACGCGGTACCCGACCGCAAGCGCATCGCCGCCGCGGTGAGAGACCTCCTCAAGCGCTGAGCGCGCCGACCTCGGCGACCTCAGCCGGGTCGAGCGCGAGTTCTCCGGCCCGAACGTTCCGCCGCACCTGGTCCGCGTTCTTCGCGCCGGCGATCACCGACGCGATTTCCGGGCGCGACAGCATCCACTGGATCGCCACCGCCGCGGGCTCGGCGCCCCTTCTCGCCGCGATCGCCTTCAGCCGCGCGACGATATCGAGATTGCGCTCGAAGTTCCCGGGGTCGAAAAGACCCGTGCCGCTGCGCCATTCCCCCGCCGGCACCTTGAAGTCCGCGCTGTAGCGACCGCCCAGCAGCCCGTACGCGAGCGGCCCCCAGGGGATGAAGCTGATGCCCTGCTCGCGGCACAGATCCAGGGTTTCGGCTTCGACCTCCCGCTGCAACAGGTTGTAGCAGCCCTGGACCGCATCCACCGGCCCGACGCCGAGCGCGGCGCGGATCTCGACCGGGGTCACGTTCGAGAGGCCCGCCGCGCGGATCAACCCCTGCTCCTTGAATCGCAGCAGCGCCCCGAACGACTCCTCGATCGGCGTGCGGCGGTCGGGGCGGTGGATGTAGTACAGGTCCACGGACTCCCGGCCCAGGCGCTGGAGCGAGGCCTGCAGCGCGGAGCGAAGGTAGGCCGGGGTGCTGTTCAGCCGACCCGGATCGCCCGCAGCTCGGCCGGGCACGATGCCGCCCTTGGTGGCGAGCACGATGCGCTCCCCCATGCCCGAGAGAGCCCCGCGCAGCAGCTCCTCGCAGCGGCCGTCGCCATAGACGTCGGCGGTATCGAAGAAGGTGATGCCCGCCTCCAGCGCCTCGCGCACCAGGCGCTCGCCCGCCGCTTCGTCCACCGACGCGTAGATGTTGTGGCCACCGACATAGTTGGTCCCAAGGCCGATCTCCGTGATCCGGATGCCGGTCTTTCCGAGCTGGCGGGTCTTCACGTGCTCTTTCCTTCTCGTCTCGGCGCAAGGCGCCGTCGTCGCGGCACATGGCGCCGCCGCCGCGGCGCACGGCGCCGCCTTGCGCAGGGCGCCGCGCCCCCGATCCCGCCGCCGCGCTCAGTGCGCGGTCCAGCCGCCGTCCACCAGCAGCACGTGCCCGGTCACCATGGCCGAGGCATCCGCGGCGAGGTAGAGGGCCGCACCCGTCACGTCCTTGAGGTTCGCGATGTGCCCCTTGGGGATCTGGCTCACCACCGAGTCGCGGAATCCCCTCTCCTCGAACATCGGCCGGGTAAGCGGCGTCTCGACGAAGGTGGGCGCGATGGCGTTGACGTTCACGCCGTGCGGTGCCCACTCGATGGCGAGCACCTTGGTGAGCAGGTTCACCCCCGCCTTGCTCGAGGAATAGGCGGCGCGCCGCGCCATGCCCACGCTGCCCATGGTCGAGGAGATGTTGATGATCCGGCCGCTCGCCTGTGCGACCATCACGCGCCCGGCCGCCTGGCAGCAGAAGAACAGCGCCTTGAGATTGAGCCCGAGGATCTTGTCCCAGGCGTCCTCGGTCACCTCCAGCGCCGACTGCGGTATGTTGATGCCGGCGCAGTTGACCAGGATGTCGATGCGGCCGAACGCCTTCACCGCGCCGTCCACCATCGCGCGCACGGCCGGGATGTCGCACACGTCCAGCTCGCGCGCGAGCGCCCTGCGGCCCAGGGCGCCCGCCTGCGCTTCGAGGGTGCGCACCTCGGGCAGGATGTCGCAGGCTACGAGGTCCGCGCCGTAACGCGCGAAGTCCAGCGCGATGGCGCGCCCCAGGCCGCGGGCGGCGCCGGTCACGATCGCGACCCTGCCGGAGAGATCGAATTCCGGAAACGGCGTGCTGCTCATCGTCATCGTCCCCTGACGCTGTTTGCGCCGCCATGGTACACGGGGCC
>JADLDQ010000371.1 GCA_020846575.1 Burkholderiales bacterium | reverse complement strand
GGACAGCGCCGCGTTCAGCTTCACGCTCGGTGCGGTGAGCGGGGGCTACTTCCAGCTCGCCTCCGCCCCGGGCAGCCCGGTCACGAGTTTTACGAGCGCCGAGCTCGCCGCGGGCCAGGTGCAGTTCGTGGACGATGGCGACGAGGTCGCGCCTGGCTTCAGCGTCAGGGTGAACGACGGCGCTGCCGACTCGAACACGCTCGCAGCCGCGATCACCTATACAAGCGCAAACGACGCCCCGGATGGCGTACCCGCAATTGCCGGTACGGCGACCGAAGACCAGGTTCTCACTGCCGACACTTCGGGCATTTCCGATGCCGAGGGGCTGGGCGCGTTCAGCTACCAGTGGCTGCGCGACGGTGCGCCGATCACCGGAGCCGGTGCGTCCATCTATGTCCTGGACGATGCCGACGTCGGCAAGCAGATTCGCGTGCAGGTCTCCTACATCGACGGCCAGGGGAGCGCCGAGAGCCTCGCCAGCGCGCCTACGGCGGCGGTGGCGAATCTGAACGACGCGCCCAGCAGCGCCGACTTCACCGTGGCGGCGGATGGGACCGAGCAGTACGTCTTCCGGCTCGCCGATTTCGCGTTCTTGGACGCCGACGGCGACGCACTGTCGAAGATCCGGGTGACCGCGCTTCCCGCTCGGGGCACGTTGACGCTGAACGGCGCCGAAGTCGCGGCCAACCAGGACGTGGCGGCCGCCGATATCGCAGCCGGACATCTGCGTCTTGTGCAGGGGCCGCCGCAGGCGCAGGGCGCCGACACGGCGACCTTCCGCTTCCAGGTGCACGACGGCACCACCTACAGCGCCGCGGTCAATACGGGGAACGTTGAGGTCGCGGCGGCGGCCGCGCCGGTCGAACAGCCGGTCGGACCGCCGCTCGTCCCGGCACAGCAGCCGGCGACGCCGCCCGCGGCAGCACCTGCGGCGCCAACCGCGGCACCACAGCCCGGTCCGGCTGTGCGCGAGGCGAGTCCGGCGGTGTCGCAGGCTGCCGCAGATCCAGTCGCTGCGTCCCAGGACGAGCCCGCTGCGCCGCAGCCGGGTTTCGCGCTCAAACCGCCCGTGCTCGCCATCGCGACCGCAGCCCCGGACATCTCGGTGCAGGAGCGGCCCGGCGTCCCGGCGGTCAGACTGGAGGGGATCAGCTTCGTTCCGGTTGCGTTCGATGCGGCGGCGTTGCCCGTCCTGGCGCCGGCCCCGGCGCTCCCGCACGCCGAGGCCGCCGGCCGGGCGCTGGCGGCAACACGCAGCCAGACCTTCGTCGAGTCGCTCGACCGCATGCGCGAGCAAGTCGCGGAAACGGCGGTCCTCGAGCAGCGAGTGGCCGGCGCCACCTTTGCCGCGGGCACAGGCATTTCCGTCGGTTTCGTGATCTGGCTGCTGCGCGGCGGCGCGCTGCTCACCAGCGTGCTGTCCTCGCTGCCGGCGTGGCGCTTCGTGGACCCGCTGCCGGTCCTCGCCCGGCTCAAGGACGAGCGTGACGAGGGCGACGACGGCGAATCGCTGGAGTCGCTGGTGGGCTCCGGCTCACAGGCGCCGCCCGAACCCGCCGTGGCGCAGGCGCCGTATCGAGGGGAGTGCGAAGCATGATGGGCCTGGGTGCACGAGGCATGATCGCCCTGGGGCTGGCGCTGCTGATGGTGAGCGCGCTGCTCGCGGCGGTCTTCTTCGGGTTCGTGCCCGACCGCGACCGCGCCGTGCGCGACGGGCGCACGGCGCTCGCCGAAGCGCTCGCTGCATCCGGGCCTTCTCTGGTCGCCAGCGGCGGGCTCGCCCTGCTCGAGCCTACCCTGCGGCTGGCGCTGGAGCGCAATCCGGATCTGCTCTCCCTCGGCTTGCGCCGCGCTGACGGCGCGCTCGTCTCAGCGGTCGGTGAACACGACGCGAACTGGATGCCCATGGCGGAGGAGCATTCCACCGACGCGCAGCTTCAGGTGCCCATTCTCTCTGCGGCCGGCAAATGGGGCAGGCTCGAGCTGCGATTCCGGCCGATCACGGCGCCCGGTATCGCCGGAGTGATCCAGAGCCCATGGCTCAAGCTGGTGGGGTTCCTGTTCGCCGTGTGCACGTTCTCCTTTTACCTGTACCTGTGCAAGGTGCTCCGGCACCTGGATCCTTCCCAGTCGGTTCCCGGGCGCGTGAAGGCGGCCCTGGACACCTTTGCCGAAGGGCTGCTGGTCATCGACCGCAGGCAGAACATCGTGCTCGCCAACCATGCGCTCGCCGTGTTCCTCGGCAAGACGCCCGAAGGGCTGCTGGGAGGCGACGCCGCGAAGCTCGACTGGCGCGGCGCCGGGGGCGATCCCGTCTCCAGGGATCAGCTGCCCTGGCTTGCCACTTTGCGCGATGGCGAACCGCGCCAGGACCGCGTGCTGGTGCTGCGCAACCTGCGCGGCGAGGCGCGCATCTTCCAGGTCAACTGCTCGCCGGTGATGGCGGGCGCAGGCCGGGCGAATGGCGTGTTCATTAGTCTGAACGACGTGACCCAGCTGGAGCGCAACAAGATCGAGCTCTCCCGGGCCAAGGGCGAGGCCGAGGCCGCCAACCGCGCGAAGAGCGAATTCCTCGCCAACATGAGCCACGAGATCCGCACGCCGCTGAACGGC
>JADLDQ010000370.1 GCA_020846575.1 Burkholderiales bacterium | reverse complement strand
GCGCGCGCCGCAACGAGAAACAAGAACAGGGAGGAAGAGATATATGCGATCTGCCGCCGCGACGCCGCCCGGACATACCGGCTTCTCGTACGGCTACATCATCGTCATCGCCGGACTGTTGATCTCCATTGCGATGTGGGGTTCGCGCCAGTCCTTCGCGGTCTTCTTCGGGCCTTTGCTGGATGAATTCGGCTGGCACAGAGGACCGACGTCAGCCGCATTCTCCCTGACATGGATCGGGACGGGCATTCTCGCCATCTTCGTGGGGCGGCTGAATGACCGGTTCGGTCCGCGGGTAATCATGACGGTGGCCGGTTGCTTCGTGGGGCTGGGCTGCATCCTGATATCCACCCTGGACAGTATGTGGCAACTGTTCCTGTACTACGGGGTCATCAATATCGGCATGAGCGCCTCCTTGATTCCCATCATGTCCACCGTTGCCCGGTGGTTCGTCAGGCAGCGGGCGCTGATGTCCGGCATCGTCCTGGCAGGAACGGGCGTGGCCTTGATGGTCGTCGTGCCCATCTCCAATCTGCTGGTCGCCAACTACGGCTGGCGCATGTCTTACGCCATCGTCGGGGGGGCGACTCTGGTCATCATGATCATCAGCTCGCAGTTTCTGAGGCGGGACCCGCAGCAGCTCGGGCAACGGCCTCGCGGCCATGATGCAGCCGGCACGCCTCATGCCGGAGCGCCGGTTTCGGGTCTGACCGCAACGCAGGCGCTTCGCACCGGGCAGCTCCCCCTGCTGGCAGCCGTGTACTTCTGTACCTACTTCCTCTTCTACGTGATCATTGCGCATGCCGTGCTCTATGCCACGGGCAACAACGTTCCTCTGGCGCAAGCGGTCACCGTGCTGTCGGTCGTCGGCGTGACAGGGATCGCCGGCCGGGTTCTGATGGGCATGCTTGCCGACAGATCCGGCTACCAGCGCACGATGGTTTCCAGCGGCGTGCTGGTGCTGGCGGCTTTTGCGCTGTTGCTGATATCGCCGAGCATCTGGATGATGTACGCCTTCGCCGCTCTGTTCGGCTTCGGGCACGGCGGGCTGGGCACCATGGAGTCGCCCATGACCGCGCATATCTTCGGCATGCGTTCGCATGGCACCATCCTGGGCATGGTGTTTGCCGTAGACACGCTGGGCGGGGCTCTGGGGCCGATCCTGGCCGGCTTCGTCTTCGATGAGATGCAGAGCTACACCCTGGTCATCCAGTTGTGCGTCCTGGTGGCGGCGGTGAATCTGGTTGCGATCCTGTTTCTCAGACCTGTCCAGCAACCGCCGCAGCACCCTGCACGGCGGATGCGCCGGTGATCTGCCCGGCCGTCCACGTAACCGAACTCCTGAGCCCGGGCGGCGCGTGCGCGACGGCGCCCCGTCGCGAGCTTGCACTCCCCGCGTTCCCGGGCGCGGCTTGCGCCTTGCACTCCAGCAATACGAACGACGCGATCGCGGTCCGGTTCTCCTAGAATGGACGCCGCATGCAACCTTTCCTCGATCGCGAACCCGACATGATCCACACGCCCCCCGGCGCCTTCCCCGAACCCGGCCCGGACTATCTGGCGAGCACGCGCTTCCTCGACCACGCCACACCGTCGGTTCGCGCCTGGGCGCTGCGCACCGGCGGCAGCGGCAGTCCGCTCGAGAAGGCCGTGCGCCTGTTCTACGCGATCCGCGACGGCTGGCGCTACGATCCGTTCTCCATGCGGCTCGATCCGCGGCTGTACGTCGCGAGCCGCGTGCTCGCGGTCAAGTCCGCCTATTGCCTGCCCAAGGCCATCCTGCTCGCCGCCTGCGCGCGCGCCGCGGATATCCCTTCGGCGATCGGTCTGTCGGACGTCGTCAACCACCTCGTCACCGAGAAGCTCAAGACACGCCTGGGCGGCAGGACCCTGTTCATGCACCACGGCTACGCGGTGTTGCACCTCGAGGGCCGCTGGGTGAAGGCGGCGCCCGCGTTCAACATCGAGCTGTGCACCCGCTTCGGCGTGCATCCGACCGAGTTCGACGGCGCAAGCGACGCGATCTTCCAGGAGTTCGACGTGCGCGAGCGGCGCCACATGGAGTACGTGCGCGATCACGGGATGTGGTCCGACTTCCCATACGAGCGCGTCGAGACCGACTACCGGGCGTACTACCCGCCCGGCGCCTTCGGCGAGGACGACACGGGCGAGCGCTTCGAGGACGGCGCGCCGCTCAGAACTCCCAGCCCAGGTTGATGGAGAGGAAGCGCTGCTTCCCGCCGCCGCCCGCGGGGGTGGCGAATTCCTCGCTGCGCCGCACGCGCGTGACCGAGATTCTGAGGGGCGCCACTCTCACCGACAGCCCTGCGGTGAAATCGCTGACGAACGTGCGCCTGGTCACCGACGGCCCGTCGCGCAGGCTGTTGCCATCCAGGAAGATGTTGTGGCCCACCAGCCGCGCGTCGTAGCCGGCAAAGACGGACCACTCGTGGCCTCCGCCCATCGCCTGCAGGTCGGATAGCCGCGTGCGCTGCAACATGGAGCCGCCGGGCTCGATGGTGTCAGGTCCGAATCCGGCCATGTTGTGACCGAAGCGCACCAGGCCGCCGGCGCGCACCAGCGTCATCACGTTGCCGGCGGTGACGCCGAAATGGGGCACCACCTGCACGCCGGTGACCGGGCCGTAACGCCGCTTCTGAAGGTAGGCGAGCAACAGGCCGGGTTCGTTGCGCAACTGCTGGTCCCAGCCCTGCGGGCGGTCGGCGCCGACCAGGCCGTGCCAGCGGGTCTGGACCTGCCGCCCGAGCGCTGCCGGACCGATCATGCCCAGATCGAGCTCCACGGTGTGCAGGCGGTTGCCCGACACGCCCTGCGCGACGCCGCCCAGGTACAGCCACCCGGCCCAGGGCCGATCGTTCGGCTGCGGCTGGGAGATCGCGATGCGGCGCGGCGTGTACATGTTCTGGCCGAGAAAGAGTCCGAGATGAACCTCGCAGAGGTGCTCGGAGACGCGCTCCAGCACACTCCTGGCCGGCCCCTGCAGCAGCGTTTCGACGAGCTGATCCGCGTTGAAACCGCCGCCCAGCTTGAGACCGTTAGTGTAATAGCGGTCGGTGCCCCGGCCGAAGCTGTCGTTCTCGATGTAGAGCTGGAACTCGCACGCGGTCGCCGCATTGCACTCGAGGCGCCTGGGCGGCTCCTCCGCGGCCGGCGCGAGCAGCGGCAGGCAGGACGCGGCTGCGAACGCCAGGGCGCCAAGAACGACCGAGGTGCGCGAACCCGTCGCGGCGACGGCGAGCGCGCGCGCGGCCGGGTGCCGGAGCGCAAGGCGCCGATTCATGCGTGAGGTCGGCCGGGACGAGTGCACGTCCCTGCTCGGCGCCCGGCCATGCATGCGTGCCGGCCTGGTGTCACCGCGCGCGGCCCGCAGACTGCATGTCCACCGGCTTCATGCCCGAGATCTTCACCAGTTCGGCCGCCGCGGCGCGCTGGCGGTTGAGGAACGCGGCGAACTGCTCCGGGGTGTCGGCGACCGGCTCGAAGAACAGATTCCTGAGCACCTTCTCGTCGAAGTCCGGGTTGACCAGGATCCTGCGACTGCGGCGCGCGCTGGGGGTCGCGAGGCGATGCGCTCCCTGTCAGCGGCTCCCGGGATCGCGGGCCGCCAGGGCGGCCTTCACCTTGTCCTCCAGCTTCAGGGCGCGAAGCGCGTTCTTGTAGAAGATCTTTTCGGCAACGCCGTCGCGCAGCCCCTCGATCTCCAGCTCGTCCAGGCATTGGGCCGGCGACCACCCCGGGTAGTCCGATCCGTACAGGATCTTGTTCTGGAGCCTGCGGGTTATCTCCGCCTTGAGGGACGCCGGAATGTACTTCGGCCGCCACCCGGAGATGTCCATGTACACGTTGCTCTTGTGCAGGAGGATGGCGATGGCCTCCTCGGTCCAGGGCCAGGCCGGGTGCGCGATGACGATCGTCAGCCTGGGGAAGTCGGCGGCGATGTTGTCGATGCAGGGCAGCGGTCGCGCGTAGTCCAGCTTCAGCCCGCCTCCACCGGGCATGCCCGAGCCGATCGCGGTGGTGCCGCAGTGGATCAGCACCGGCGCATCCAGCGACTGGCACAGGTCCCAGAACGGGTAGAAGCGGTGATCGTGCGGGTAGAAACCCTGGATGACGGGCATCCACTTGGTGCCGGTGAGTTTGAGGTCGCGTATGGCGCGCTCCAGTTCGGCCAGCGCCAGCTTGCCCTTCCACGGATCGACCACCGCCCATCCCGGCAGGAACACGTCGGGAAAGCGCTGCGTGAGGCCGGCGATGTAGTCGTTGGTGATGACAGGCTCTCCGGTCTCCGCCTGGGCGTCCATGGCGATCAGCATGGCGAGCACGTCGTCGCGGCGGAAGTCCTCGGCCATTTCCTCCTCGGTCTTGGCGCGCAGGGAACGGCCCAGCATCGCCTCCAGCGCCGCCAGGTACTTGCCGACGCTCGCCGAGTGCTCCTTGGTCGAGGGGTGGCAGTGGACGTCGATC
>JADLDQ010000369.1 GCA_020846575.1 Burkholderiales bacterium | reverse complement strand
GCGCGCCAGGCTGCGGAAGCTGGACCTCGAGACGCTCGAGATGTCGCCCGCGGACCTGGTTGCGCACCTCAGGCGCGACTACGAGCGCTGGGGGCCGGTGGTGCGGGCCTCGGGATTCAGCGCGGACGGGCAGTAGCCGCTGCGCAGGACCTCAGAAGCTACCGACGCGCAGCTTCTTCAGGCGCGCCGCGTAGAGCTCCCGGTCGGCCCTGAACTTCTCGGCGAATGCCGGGCCGGTCAGGTTGAGCACGTCGAATCCGACGCCCGTGATGTACTTGTCGCGGACCTCCGGCGTGGTGATCAGCGCGGCGACGTCGGCGGCGATGCGATCGATGACCGGCCGCGGCGTCGCGGCCGGCGCGAACCAGCCGAACCAGCCGCCGCTCTCGAAGCCCTTCGCGCCCGACTCCGACAGGGTCGGAACCTCCGGCAGCAGCGCCGAGCGCTGCATGCCGCCATAGGCGATCGCCTTGAGGCGTCCCTGCTTCACGAAGGGCAGCGCCGACTGCAACCCGGAGATGGTGAAGGCGATCTGCCCGCCGAGCAGCGCCTGCATGAGATCGGCGCCGCCCTGGTAGGGGATGTGCGTGGCCTGGATGCCGTACATGTCCGCGAGCGCCTGCATGTCCAGGTGCGAGGAGCTCGCCACGCCGAAGCTGCCGTAGTTGAACTTGCCGGGGTTCGAGCGCGCGAGATCGAGCAGCTCGCGCAGCGTGTTCGCGGGAAACTGCGGCGTGGTAACCAGGATGTTGCCCGTGGCCACGGGCGCGATGATGGGCGCGAGTTCGTGCGTCGGATCGGGCGCGCCCTTGATGTCTGGGTTGAGGTCGTTGCTCGCCTGCATGCTGCTCGCCATCAGCAGGGTGTAGCCGTCCGCCGGCGCGCGCGCAACGAACTGCGTGGCGATGGCGCCGTTCGCCCCCGTGCGGTTCTCCACCAGGATCGGCTGCCCCCAGCGCCTGCCGAGCTCGGGCGCGAGGGTGCGCGCCAGGTTGTCCTGAAGGCCGCCGGGCGTGACCGGCAGGACCAGCCGCACGGGCTTGGTCGGATAGACGGTCTGGGCGGCGAGCGGCCCGGCGACGAGCGCCGGGAAGAGCAGGGTGAGCAGGCGTGCGGTGTTGTTCATGGCGCTACCGGTGCGAAAGGCGTTGAAGGAATGTCGCGCGGGAAGCCCGATGTTACTCGGGCATTTCCTGAAGCACAGGCCGGTGAGAAAAGGGGGTCTGCTCAATCCCGCCAGCGAACAGAGGTTCTGGCACCGACCCTGGCCGCCAGCGATCCTTGCGCAGCCCGGGTCGAGCCGCGCGCCCGCAGGCCGAACTGCAGGACCGCGGATCTTCCTCTATTCTTGGGGCCACATACCGTCGGCGGAGGGCCCATGCACAACCTGAACATCGATCCGTGGTTCCTGGACCGCGCGAAGAAGTCGCGCGACGGCCGCCTCAATGCGCACGAGCTGCTCGAGCCGCGCAAGACCGCGCTGGCGGTCGTGGACATGCAGAACTATTTCGTCGCCGAGGGCATGCCCGCCTGCATCCCCGAGGCCCGGACCACGGTGCCCAACATCAACCGCCTCGCGCGGGCCGTGCGGGCGAGCGGCGGCACGGTGATCTGGATCCAGACCGAGGCGCGCATCGCGCTGCCGCGGGACTGGGCCAACCGCAAGGAGGCGGTGAGCGCGGCGGGCTGGGCGAAGCGCCAGAAGCTGCTGTCCCCATCCGGCGAGGGGTTTCCCCTCTACCCCACCTGCGAGCGGCTCCCCGGGGACGAGACCGCGATCAAGTACCGCTACTCGGCGTTCATCCCGCATCCGTCGGAGCTGCACGAGCTGCTGCGCGCGCATGGAATCGACACGCTGCTGATCACCGGAACGACGACGAGCACCTGCTGCGAGTCCACGGCCCGCGACGCCGCGAACGGGGACTACCGCACCATCATGGTGTCCGACGGCCTCTCCGATCACACCGACGCGCTGCACAACCATACGCTCGGCAAGTTCCTGCTGACCTTTGGCGACGTGCAGTCAAGCGACGAACTGATCACCCGGATCGAGGCCGCGGACAGGCAGAGCGTGCGCGCGAGCGCTTGAACCGGAGCACGTAGCGCCGGCGCTCACTCGATCTTCGCACCCGATTGCTTCACGGCGCGCGTCCACTTGGGGATTTCCGCGGACACGAACGCGGCAAGCTCCTCGGGCGTGCTGCTGGCGGGCTCCATGCCCTGCTTGCCGAAGGCATCGACGACTTCCTTTTACCGCTAATCCGGCGCCCTCCCATTCTCTGCGCCCCAGGCCACCATAGCCCAATTTGTCATAACGCGCGAAGTGCGCCCGTTGAGCAGCCCCGCACCGCTCGCCACGCACCATCGGCGCCGCAGAGTGCGGGATTGATTTCCTTATCCGTATCCGTTCCGTTCAAGGAGGCCACTTCAGGCCGCCTGCGTGAGCAACGGCCAGCGCACGTCGATCTCGTCCCAGGGCACGAAGACGCGGCCGGCCTGGTCCTTCTCGATCACGGTCCACTCGATGAGGGCGCTCACGTCCTTGTGGACGTTGCGGTAGTGGCGCTC
>JADLDQ010000533.1 GCA_020846575.1 Burkholderiales bacterium | reverse complement strand
GGCAGGGTTCGGCGGCGGGCCGGGGGACCGACGTGGTCGTGGCAACTCGGAGTGTAGCGGCGCAACGGCCGTGCCGACGAGAGGCGGGAGGGGGATGCGGGGGGGAACGAAGTGCCCCCCGCCCCAGGGGTACAGGGGGATGCGGGGGGGGAACGAAGTGCCCCCCCGCCGCGGAGCTACAGGGGCGGCGCGGGGGACGTCCGGGGCGGGGTGCAGACTCGTCCCGGCATGCGCACGCCCCGATCCCGCCCCGTGCTCGCCGCCGCGGTCGCCGCACTCGGGCTCGCCGCGGCCTGCCGGTCCCGGCCGCCGGCGCCGTCGCCGAAGAAGGAGCGGGCGCCGGTCGCCGGGCGGGTCCTCGTGGGCGGCGAGAGCGTCCCGGTGGCGGTCCGCGTGGTCGGCCCGCGCGATCCCGGGGGGTTCGACGGCACGCTCGAGCGCTGCTGGTTCACGCCGGAGCGGACGCTTCCGGCGGCGCCTGCTCCCGGGTGCGACGAACCGCGCCGCTACGGCGTGCGCTCGACCGCCGGGCTCCCGGCTGCCGACGCCGCCCGCGTCGCCGCGCGCGGCTGGGACCGCGACGCGGTCGCGCGCCGCGTGGACCAGGTCGTGCTTCACTACGATGCGGCGGGCACGTCGCAGCGGTGCTTCCAGGTGCTCCACGACGAGCGCGGACTGTCCTGCCACTTCCTGCTCGACGCGGACGGGACGCTCCGCCAGACGCTCGACCTCGCGCACCGGGCGCGGCACGCGACCGCGGCCAACGACCGATCCGTCGGGATCGAGATCGCCCACGTCGGGGCGTATCCCCACGCGTCGTCGTTCGCGCCGTTCTACCGGCCGTCCGGGGAGTCGCCGCCGCACCGACTCGTGCTCGACATCCCGGCGCGGTTCGGTCCGCCGCCCGGCGGGCCGTTCGCGCTCGCGCGCCCGGACTGGGTGCGCGGCACGGTCAACGGGTCCGTCCTCGTCCAGCCGGACTACACGGAGGCCCAGTACCGGACGCTGGAGCAGGCCCTTCCGGAACTGCGGCGTGTCCTCCCGCGCGTCGCCGCGCAGGTGCCGCGCGGACGGGACGGCCGCGTGCTCACGGACGCCCTCGCCCCGGCGGAACTCGCCGCGTTCCGCGGCGTCCTCGGCCACTCGCACGTGCAGCGCGACAAGACCGACCCCGGCCCCGCGTTCGACTGGGACCGGATCGCCACTACGCCTTGAGCTTCTGGATCCGGAGCAGCAGGTCCGACTCCTCGGGGAACTGCCCGGTCTCCTTCTTCGAGTAGAGGCGCTTCCCGTCCACGTCCACCTCGAACACCCCGCCCTTGCCGGGCACGAGTTCGAGCGAGGCGACGTCGCGCTTCATGCTCGTCAGGATCAGGTCGGCCAGGCTCACGGCCTGGGGCTCGTAGTTTCACTGAGAGCAGTATTCGATGCGGATCTTCACGGGGGCTCCTCCTCGGGTCCTCGAAGCCTCCCGGCCCGGGCGGGTACGCTGCGCGGGATGCCGGACGTCCCGTCGCTCATCGGCTGCGGGGCGCGCGTCCACGGCGTGGACGGCGCGGCCGCCGTGGCCGTCACGGGCGCGCGGATCTCCGCGGTCGGCAGCCGGGCCGGGATGCTCGCGCTGCGCGGTGCGGCGACGCACGTCGTGGACCGGCCGGGCGCGCTCCTCTGTCCCGGATTCCACGACGCGCACGCCCACGTCGTCCCGCTCGTCGAAGCGCGGCGGGAGATC
>JADLDQ010000368.1 GCA_020846575.1 Burkholderiales bacterium | reverse complement strand
GTTGTTCAAGGCGATCCACGGCAACCGCGGGGCGATGGACCGCTTCGTGCAGATGAACGCCGGAACCCTCTCCCCGGCGGAGTTCTTCGCCCCCGAGAGCGTCGCCGCGATCATGGCCGAGGCGGGGACGATGCACTGAAGGTCCATCGGTACACCCTGGCCGTGCAAGCGTCGCAACGACGCCGTACGCGTGCATCGGAGGCTGGAGGCACCTCGCGCAATTTCGATGTCCTGAGTCGTATTTTCATGGAAGTTACGACTTATGTACTCTCGATTGCTGCAACCGCCGCAGCACCAGAGCTTCTTCCTGTTCGGACCGCGAGGCGCCGACTACCCTTCGTCGCAGGCGTACCTCCTGCACCTGGGAAAGCGCAGCTGGCACGAGCGCGGCGTCGACTTGATGCCATTCGATACCGCGCTCAAGCGGATCACCGAGCTTTTGTGACCGACTGACCCCCACCCGCAGCCGGCGCCCTTGCGCGGCGCTCTTGCGCATTGCGGGGCCGCTACACCAGACCCAGCATCCCCGCGACCGCCCCCACCCCCAGCAGCCACAGCGGATTGAACCGCGTGCGCAGCAGGACGAGCACGGTGGCCAGCGTGATCGCGAGCCCGTGCCAGTCGCGGGTGAGCGTGGAGAGCATCACCCAGGCGGTGGACATGGTCAGGCCGATGACCACGGGCGTGAAGCCGCGCCGCACCGCCAGGGCGAATTTCGAATCGGCCGACAGCACCTCGAAACGCAGCAGCGCGGCGGTGATCGTCGCGCCGGGCAGGAACAGGGCCACGGTCATCAGCACGGCGCCCAGCCAACCGAAGACGATGGCGCCGAGCATCGTCATCAGCATGACGTTGGGGCCCGGGGTCGCCTGCGACAGCGCGTAGACCTCGCCGAACTGCCGCGCCGTGAGCCAGGGGTTCGCTTCGACCATGTAGCGCTGCAGGTCGGGAATCACCGAGTTGAGGCCGCCCACGGCGAGCAGCGACAGCAGCGCGAAATGCAGGAACATCCCGCCCACGCCGTGAGCGTCCTGCATCAGCGCTCTCCCGTTCCGGCGCGCTGCGGCGCAGCGGCGCCGCGCGCGGCGAGCTCGCGCCAGGCAAGCCCGGTTGCGAGCGGCGCCAGCACCACCATCACCGAGACCAGCGGCCAGCGCGCCAGGCCGATGGCGGCGAAGGCGAGGACCGTCAGCAGCCAGGGCTGCAACCGGCGCGGATTGGCCCTCGCGACCTTCCAGGCATTGACGATCATCATCCCCACCACCACCGAGGTCATGCCGGCCAGCGCCTTGTTCACCAGCGGCTGCGAGCCGAACGCCAGGTACAGCAGCGCAGCGCCCACCATCACGAAGAAGGGTACGCTGACGAAGCCCGCGCCCGCGGCGAGCGCGCCCCGCCATCCGGCGAAACGGTGTCCGACGAGCAACGACATGTTGAACAGGTTGGCCCCGCCGGGGATGAGCTGGCCGAGCGCGAACAGCTCGGCGAACTCGGCCTCGGTGAGCCACTTCAGTTCGTCCACCAGCTCGCGGCGGATCCAGAAGAAAGTGCCGCCGAAACCGAGCAGCGTCACCTTGGTATACACGAGGTACAGGCGCCGCGGCGTGATGTCGCCGTCTGCGGCCGCTTGCGCCGCGGCGGCGGCGGCGTCGGGCACGCCCGCGTTCGACGCGGAGGCGCCGGCGCCGGACTGCGGCGGGGTGTGGTGCGGAGCTTGCGAAGGTTCCCGCATGGATCGTCCTCGAATAATGCGTGGATTATCGCAGGGTCGCCTCGGACACCCGCCGCTCGGCCACCAGCCGAATTCTCGAGATCTCCGAGGGCGCCCCGAGCCGCAGCGGCGGCCCCCAGTAGCCCGCGCCGCGGCTGGTGTAGATCCACAGGCCCCGCCACCGATGCAGTCCCACGGCGAAGGGCTGCACCCGCCGCACCACCAAGTTCCAGGGCACGAACTGTCCGCCGTGGGTGTGTCCCGATAGCTGAACATGAAAGCCCGCCTGGGCCGCGGCGAAGGCCGAGCGCGGCTGGTGCGCGAGCAGCACGCGCGTGACCGCGGGCGCACCGGCGATCGCCGCGGCCGGGTCGCTCGCGTGCAGCGGATCGAAGTGATGCGCCCCGATGTCGGTCACGCCGCCGACCACCAGCGCCGCGCCCCGGTGCTCCAGCACCACGTGCTCGTTCAGGAGCACGCGCTGGCCCAGGCGGCGCATCTGCGCGATCCAGGCGTGCGCCCCCGAGTAGTACTCGTGGTTGCCGGTGACGAAGAAGCTGCCGTGACGCGAGCGCAGGCGCGCGAGCGGCTCCAGCTCGCGGCCGATCTGGCCGGCGCTGCCGTCGACCATGTCGCCGGTCACCGCGACCAAGTCCGGCTCCAGCGCGTTCACCGCCCTGACGATGGCATCCAGGTACTCGCGCTTGATGGTGGGTCCGACGTGCACGTCGGTGATCTGCGCGATGGTGAAGCCGTGCAGCGCCGGCGCGAGGCCGGCGATCGGGATCTCGATCGTGCGCACCGGGGGACAGCGCCGCGCATTGCGCAAACCCCATGCCGTCATCCCCACGGCGAGCAGTGGAACCGCGGCCGCGCTCGAGGCAGCCAGGCGCGCAAGCAGATCGGGCATGCCGAGCCAGGCGTCCAGCCCATGACCCGCGAGCAGGCAGAGGTCTCGAACCACGGTGAGCAGCCACAGCGACGAGAAAGCCCCCATGGCGAGGAACCCCGCCCAGGCGATTCGATCCGCGAGGCGGCGCTCGGGCATGCGCCGCGAGGCCATGGCGAGCGGCATCAGTGCGGCGGAGACGGCGAGGTAGAGGATGGCCGCGGCAGCGCCGAAGGCGCCCAGCGGCAGGTCGGGCACGATGCGCAGGCCCACGTACAGGTGGGCGAGCACGGCGAGCAGGACGAGGCGGCGGATCACGATGGCGCGCAGTCTACAGGCGCGGCGCGGTGCGCCCGCTTGTACGCGGGCCGCGCACTCGCGCAGAATGACCACCCGGCGCAAAGCCCCCGCGGCATCGCGACGGCGAAGCGGCGCGCGGCTGCGCGCCTTGGTCATGCGGCGCGCGG
>JADLDQ010000532.1 GCA_020846575.1 Burkholderiales bacterium | reverse complement strand
CATGTCGGTCTCGGAGAACTCGACGCGCCTCCGGAACCGGAATTCGTAGGGCATCGCTCGCTCCACCTATCCGTTTACGCGCCGCGCCGCGGAAACCGCCGCCTGCAGCACCGCCGCCACGTTCCGTGCCATGTGCTCGACCGTAAACCCGGCCAGGACGGCCTGCCGCCCCGCCTCGCCCAGCGCGCGGGCTCCCGCGCGGTCGGCAGCGATCGCGACGATCGCATCGGCCAAGGCTTTCGGATCGTCCGGTGCACATAGTTTGCCACCGCCGAGCGCCTCCACCAACTCCGGAAACGCTCCGTGCCGCGGCAGCACCACCGGCACGCCCGAGGCCAGCGCCTCCAGGACGAAGAGTCCGAAGGCTTCGCCGTAGGTCGCCGGCACGGAGAAGACGGTCAGCGACCGGTAGAAGGCCAGTTTCTGCGCGCGGTCCAGGTGGGGCAATATCTCCACGTCGGCCGCAGCGCCGGCCTTCGCGAGTTTTTCGCGCTGGGCCTCGACAAAGACTTCGTCAACGGGACTCAGGCTGCCGCCGATGCGCAGCTTCAGGCCCGGCAGCCGGCCGCCCTCCTTTATAAGGAGGAAGGCGTCGACCAAGGTCGCCAGGCCCTTCTCGGGGCAGAGACGCGCGAAATAGCCGAGCGTGGGATCCTCAGGCGGCCTCTCCGCCGGCGCGTACCCGTCGAGGGCGATGCCGTTGTGAACAACCCTGACCCGCTCTTCGAGCAGGCCAAGACGTTTCCGCATCGAATCACCGTAGTACCTGCTGACGGCGATGAATCGGTCGATTTCCGCCGCGCGCGCGCGGACATCGCTCCACGCGGCCTCGCTGTGTGGCGCGGGCAGCGCGTCGAGGAAAAAGTCTTCGCCGTGCAGCGAGCAGACCACAGGCACGCCCAGCGCTTCCTTAATGCGCCGAGCCACGCCGACCAGCAGGAGATTCGAGAGGCACACGACGTCGGGGTGCGCTTCGTCCTTGAGCCAGCGCACGAGCTTCTCGAGTTCCTTCGCCT
>JADLDQ010000367.1 GCA_020846575.1 Burkholderiales bacterium | reverse complement strand
GGACACGCTCTCCGGCGGCGAGGCGCAGCGCATCCGGCTCGCCTCGCAGATCGGCTCCGGGCTCACCGGGGTGATGTACGTGCTGGACGAGCCCTCCATCGGCCTGCACCAGCGCGACAACGGCCGCCTGCTGGAGACACTCAGGAGCCTGCGCGACCTGGGCAACACGGTGATCGTGGTCGAGCACGACGAGGAGGCGATCCTCGCCGCCGACCACGTGGTGGACCTCGGCGTGGGCGCGGGCGAGCACGGCGGCCGGGTCGTGGCGCAGGGAACGCCGCAGGAGATCCAGGCGAGCGAGGCCTCGCTCACCGGTCGCTACCTCTCGGGGCGCCTCTGGATACCGCTGCCCGCGCGCCGCCGCCGCCCGGACCCGGAGCGCGTGCTGCGCCTGCGCGGGGCGCGCGGCAACAACCTGAAGGGGGTGGACCTCGCGTTGCCGGTGGGCCTTTTCGTGTGCGTCACCGGCGTCTCGGGCTCGGGCAAGTCCACGCTCGTGAACGACACCCTGTACCGGGCGCTCGCCGCGCACCTGTATGGGGCCGCCGCGACGCCGGCGCCGCACGATTCGATCGAGGGGCTGGCCCAGTTCGACAAGGTGATCGATGTCGACCAGAGCCCGATCGGGCGCACCCCGCGCTCCAACCCGGCGACTTACACCGGGCTTTTCACCCCGGTGCGCGACCTCTACGCCGGTGTCCCGCAGGCGCGCGAGCGCGGCTACGGGCCGGGCCGCTTCTCCTTCAACGTGAAGGGCGGCCGCTGCGAGGCCTGCCAGGGCGACGGCGTCATCAAGGTGGAAATGCACTTTCTGCCCGACGTGTACGTCGCCTGCGACACCTGCCACGGCCGGCGCTACAACCGCGAGACGCTCGAGGTGCGCTACAAGGGCAGGAGCATCGACGAAGTGCTCGACATGAACGTGGAGCAGGCGAACGGGTTCTTCTCCGCGGTGCCGGCGGTGCAGCGGCGGCTGCAGACCCTGCTCGAGGTGGGCCTTTCCTACATCAAGCTGGGCCAGTCCGCGACCACGCTCTCGGGCGGCGAGGCGCAGCGGGTGAAGCTCGCGCTGGAACTCTCCAAGCGCGACACCGGGCGCACGCTCTACATCCTTGACGAACCGACCACCGGGCTTCACTTCCGCGACATCGAGCTGCTGCTTCGCGTGCTGCACGCGCTGCGCGACCGCGGCAACACGGTGGTGGTGATCGAGCACAACATGGACGTCATCAAGACCGCCGACTGGGTGATCGACCTGGGGCCCGAGGGCGGCGACGGCGGCGGTCGCATCGTCGCGGCGGGAACGCCGGAGGAAATCGCGGCGCATCCGCAAAGCCATACCGGGCGGTATCTGGGTGCCGTGCTGGCGCGAAAGCAAAGGAGAGTGGCGTGAAGCTCGCGAGCGTGGAAGAGATCGTGCTCTGCCTGGAGTCGGCGGGGGTACGCTATCTCGTCGCGGGCGGCCTCGCGGTGATCGCGCACGGCTACCTTCGCTTCACCAGGGACGTCGACCTCGTGGTGCAACTCGTTCCCGGGAATGTCGAAGCGGCGTTCGACACCCTGCACTCGCTCGGTTACCGGCCGACGGTTCCGGTGACCGGCCGTCAATTCGCGGACCCGAAGCAGCGCGAAGGCTGGATCCGGGACAAGGGGATGCAGGTGCTCCCGCTGTGGAGCGACCGGCACCGCGAGACCCCGGTTGACATTTTCGTGACGGAACCGTTTGCCTTCGACGAAGAATACGCTCGGGCGCTCGTCAAGCCGCTTCACGGCTCGACGCCGGTTCGATTCGTTTCCATCCGGACCCTGATACGGATGAAGCAGGTCGCGGGGCGAGCGCAGGATATAATCGACGTGGACCAGTTGCGGCTGGCGTTGAAGGACGCGCGGGATTGACACCATGGCGCAATTGCAGAGCAATGAAGTCCCCGTCGACTGGAGCCTCGCGACCTGGGAAGGCTCGCGGCGCGAGCAGCTGAGGCGCTGGGCCGCACTGCCGCTGGAGGACGCAATCCGCGCGGTGGAGGAAATGCAGGAACTGGCCGATCGGCTGGGCGCCGGGGATCCCTGCGGCGACACCCAACGCCGTTAGTCTGCGCCGCGGCCTCATGATCGCGCCGCGCGTGCGCTGCGCCTACCTCGAGGACATGTAGCGCGCGAAAAGCCGCGAATCGGCGTCGCGCAGCCGCTGGCGCAGCACGACCAGCTGTGCGTGGCGCCCCTGCCGCTCCAGCGCCAGCATCTCCATCACCAGGCGCGCGGTGCGCTCGGGCGCAGAGTCGCCGCACACCTGCGCCTCCCGCAGCGGCGCGGCGAGCGAGGGATCGTCCACCAGCGCCCAGGCGGGGAACCAGGCGTCCTGCGCGTCGTCGCGCGGCTCGAAGCCGCGCTCGAACCCGTCCATGAGCCGGGTGAGGCTTCGCGATTCGAGCCGCCGCGCCAGTGCGCCGAAGCGCGCGGCGTCGATCCAGGCGAGCTCGGCGAGCAGCGCAAACGCCGCCTCCAGCCCGCCCTGCGCCAGGCGGATCTCGGCCATCCAGGCAAGCGGCGCCGGACGCCGGCGCCAAGAGGGGATGCCGGCCACGCGCGCCTCGGCGAGCGCCCAGTCGCCGCTGCGAAGCAGCAGCGCCGCCGCGTGCCCGAGGGGCTGGTGCTCATCGAAGGGCAGGCCCGCGGCGGCGTTCGCGAGCGAGCGCCACAGCGGGACCAGCCAGTCGCGCGCGGCTTCGGCGCCCAGGACGCGCCGGGCGGCGGGGACCAACTGATCGCCGGCCAGGAGAGCGGCGGCTTGGGCAGTCTCGGCGCTGGCAAAACGCTCCGGCGGATCGGACACGGAGTTGAGCAGCAGCGCCAGCGGCGCGAGCAGGCCGTCCTGCGGATAGGCCGCCGCAAGCATGGACAGCGCCTGCCGCGCTGCGCAGGCATCGCGCGCGCGCAGCGCCGCGATCACGTCGTTGCGCAGCGCGACGTCGCGGGTGTGGGTGAACAGATCGAGCTGCATCCGGTGATGGGTGGGCCGGCGATCGGCGCAGCGCGTCGGCGGCGCAGCGGCAAAAGATTGTCGGATAGACTCGAACGGTGGACAAGTTCGACCGGATCTTCCTCATGCACCAGATCCTCGCCGGCCGGCGCACGCCGATCGGGCTGGCCGAACTCATGGAGCGCCTTTCCTGCGCCAAGCCCACCGTGCACCGG
>JADLDQ010000531.1 GCA_020846575.1 Burkholderiales bacterium | reverse complement strand
TGACGCATTGCTGAAAGAGTTTTGTCATTTTGTACACGAGAACATGCATTTGATTGAGTTAGAATATTCAGTGGGTGTTAGAACGGTTTTCCTTAAGCTGACTAAAACGTCCTAACTTCACATACGAAAGCAGTGCAGAAGTGATAGTTGTAGATCAATGAATACGGATGACAGTATTTTATCAAATAACTTCGTCATCGCTGAAAGCACTAGCAGGTATTGACGACGCAATGATATTCGGAGTGTTGACAAACTTGATATTTGCGATTTTAACGTTTCGTTGTGTTGTCCTTAACATTAAATTTGAACTGGTAAGTTCTTTACACTAATATTCGCGACATTTTTGTAGCAATCCTGATTTTGTCGCTACAGAGACGCCCCAGGTTGGAACTGACACCATTAGAAGACTTCTCGACAATGGATTTCTATTAGTGTTCGGTACATGATTCGTGTCTATCGTATATCGTTCAGAAGTTATAGGAGTTTTTTCAGTGGCCACAAAGCTTAATGTCATATTATGGAGTTCGGCTGCTGGAGGCCGTATTAGACCGGAAGTAACATTGCCGTTCGATAGTGCGAATACGGTTTCATGTTAGCGTTCAGCGTACATTTATTACACAGCGTGCACCATTTAAATGCCATAGGCATTTTTTGATCGTCCATAATGGTGGAATGTCGATTTCTGCCGCTGGGAGCGTTCCAGACCGGAAATGAAGTCATCAGTCGATAGAGGGACCACCGCTTTCTATTCGTAGTTTTGGCGACCTTGCCGTCTATTTTCAACCGTTTTGACGTTATAGACGTTTTTTTACTGTCAATAATGGTAAAATGTCGATTTCGGCCGCTTGGGTTGCTATAGACTGGAAATTTCGTTACCATTTGATTCCTTGTCCCCGATTTAGTTTAGGCGGCCCTTTGAAAGTTTTTATCTGTCTCTTATCGTTACAAAGTTATTCGGGGAAATTTCTTTTGACTGGGAAATTGTTATCTGGGGGTTAAAGTGGGTGGTTTTGGATTTTGAACCTTGGCCAACAATCACAAAGATTCTTTTACCCCGCTTCTTTTCGGAGCAGTGGTTTCATCCACACCAGTCAGAGCAAATTTCGTGTGAAAGCCACAAAATCCGTCCAACATTTCAGCAGACCCCAGAACTTTTTGCCGATATTTCTCTCGAGCTAACTCGATTTTCCTTCAAAGCCCTGGAGTCTGGATAAAACACTGCAGAAGATTCATTACGATGCTGTCAACAACTGATGCACTTTTTCTATTTGCCTACTCTCGAGGTTGGATTTGGTCCATTTGGATAAAGTGAATGAAGATTATGGATTAACAGTGCAAATCATCTATGCGGTGGTGGGTCCATTTATTCCAACTCGTAACTGATGATTGCACATTGGGGTGCAGAGAGCGGCTTTCAGTGTCCGCACGTCTGCGCAGAACTCGATGGT
>JADLDQ010000366.1 GCA_020846575.1 Burkholderiales bacterium | reverse complement strand
GGCCCAGGCCGCGCGAGGCGCCGGTAACCAGCACGACCTTGCCGGTCAGCTCGGCCATGGCCGCTACCCGGAAGCTGCCTTGATTCCGCTCTGACCCAGGAGGAACCTCACGGGGATTGAGGCCGGTTCCTCCCAGATCGGACTGCGGCGGGGTTCACGCGGAATCTGCGGCCACCGATGGGCCGTCGGCGGATGACCTCCAGGCTCCCTCTCGATCACCCGGAGTGCGCCCAGAATCACCGAAATCGATGCCTCGCAGACGCGCCCCACCGCACCCGCGAGCTCGTCGGTCGCGCGCACGCGCGAATCACTCACGGCGCTCGCAATCACTCGGGCTTGATGCCCGCCTGGTCGATGACTTTCTTCCAGCGCTCGTACTCCGCACGGATGAACCGGGCGAATTCCTCGGGCGTCGAGCCCACCGCGATCTGCCCGGCCTCGGCAAAGCGCCTCTTCACCAGGGGGTCGGCGAGCGCCGCGCGGATATCCGCCGAGAGACGCTCGACGATGCGCCGATCGGTGGCCCGGGGCGCCACCATCCCCCAGCCGCTGCTGAATTCGCCGATTTCCGGGAAACCGGCTTCCAGCGCCGTCTGTACCTCGGGATGCTCGACGATGCGCTGGCGCGCCAGCACGGCGACGAGCCTCACGCTGCCGGCCGCGAGCTGGGCGCGCACGCCCGCCAAGGTCGCGAACAGGACCTGGACCTGGTTCGTCTGCAGCGCGAGCGACACCTGGGGCGCGCCCACGTAGGTGACGCTCACGATGCTGCCGTGCAGCTTGCCGAAGTACTCGCCCAGGATATGCGCCGGCGTACCGTATCCGGCCGAACCGACGTTGAGCTTGCCCGGATTGGCCCGGGTGTAGGCAGCCAGCTCCTTGAGATTGCGCACCGGCAGCCCCGAGTTCACCAGCAGCAGGATCGGTGCGTCCACGACCATGGTGACCGGTGCGAAGTCCTTGATCGGGTCGTAACGCACGTTCTTCTGCACGTGCGGCAGCACGCCGTAGACCGCGGTCGGCGCGAGCATCACGGTGTAGCCGTCGGACGCGGCGCGCGCGACCTCGGTTGCGCCGATGTCGCCGCCGGCGCCCGGCTTCGCCTCGACGAGCAGGCGCTGGCCGAGCCTTGACTCGACGGCCGGCGCAATGGTGCGCGTCACCACGTCGCCCAGGCCTCCGGCCGCGCTCGGGATCACCACGCGGATCGGCCTAGTGGGCCAGTCCTGGGCAAACGAGAAGGATGCGGCGCAGGACGCGGCGCCGGCGGCAATCAGCATCGAAGCCGCGGCGATTCTCCCGAGTGCGCCCGACACGCCAGTTGTCGTCGGGCGCCCTGGTCCGGCCGAGCGCGAGGGGATGTGTGCGTTCGCATTGTCGGTCATTCCAAGCATGGTTCCCTCCTACTGATTATCGACAGGACCGCTCGAGCTCGGTCCTGATGTTGTCGAACATCTCCGCAGCGAACCTGCATTGCTGCCCGCGCAGGAGCGCCATGAGCGGACTCGCCTTGTCTTCGATGACCGTGCAGCGGACAGACGTGCTTTCCTCCCCGGCAGCCTCCAGCACGAAGGACACCTTGAGTTTCGATTCGACGATGCCTTTTTTTACCGTCATCAGCGCATCGAGCGTCTCCTCCGGTGAGATGTCCGCCGCCTGCACTCGTATCGGCAGCGCGAACGCCATACCGGCGAGCTTCAGTCTCAGCACACCCCGGAAGCACGTGTCGTTTTCGATCCGCATCTGCTCGATCGGCATCGATTGCACGATGCTGCTCGCGAGCCGGTCCCAGACGCGCTGCCGGGGGGCGCCGATCCGGTACTGCATCTGCGCGAGCGGCACGGGCTCCGCCTCTATGGCCGCGGCGTCTCGGCCGCGGCATTCCTGCCTGCAATCCGGCCGACCGCGAGCGCCTCGCAGACGTTGCCCCCACCGCAGTACAGGTGCCCCCACAGCGAACCGAGCTCGCCAGCCGAATACAACCGTGGGATCGGGCGCCCGCCGGTGTCCACGACCCTCGCCCTCGCGTCGCGGCGTGGTCCCCCCATGGTGTTGACCAGCCAGGGCGAGAGCTCGACCGCGTAATAGGGGGGCGTGACCAGTGGCCGCAGCGTATCCTTCGCACGCTGGAAGTCGGCATCCAGGCCGGTGTTACAGGCCTGGTTGTACCGGGCCACCGTCCGTTCCAGGATCGCCGGGTCCATGGCGAGCCGCCTGGCCAGATCGTCCAGCGACTTGCCCTCGCTGATCCAGCCCCTGGCGACCTCGGCGGAATTGTCGGCGCTCCACTGGTACGAGCGAGAAGTTCCCGAAGCGCCGGCATGCAGCGCGCCCTTGCGAAGCGTGTCCCGGTCGCACACGCCGTAGAAGGGAAGCGTCGGGTAGCCGGGGCTCCTCGGATCGACGGCGCACAGCGCCTGCCAGGCGAAATGCAGCTCCCAGCCGGTCTCGTTGGTGAAGCGCCGGCCGTGCTTGTTCACGTAGATGAACCCGGGCGCGGCGTAGGAGATGCCGAACGGGGCCTGGTAGTCGGCTGTCTTCAAGCCGAATGCGCCCACCGCCACGCCCATGTGCCACAGCGCAGCGCCGATTCTCCGTG
>JADLDQ010000530.1 GCA_020846575.1 Burkholderiales bacterium | reverse complement strand
TGAGCGTGCCAGCCATTTCGAAATGAGCGGTGCTGAACGGACGTATATCCGGCACTTGCTCGACCGAGCTGGCGGGATCCGTTTCCGATGCCCGCGCGGGCGCCACTGAACCGAAGAGAATGAAAAGGGACAGGAAGGCGGCCAGCGCCGAACGCATCGACGGCTCCTCTCAGGGGACCTACCCGCCAAAGTCGAGCGGCGGAGGCCGAAGGGATCGGGGCAGTATAGCGCAGCGACACCTCGGCTTGAGGCGCGCTTCCGTCCTCGGCGCTAGATGTCACTCACGTCAAACATTCTGCTCAGGATCCGACGACCCGTTTGACGGTCGACGAACGTCGGCTGATGAAGATCCTCAATCTGGACCGGGACGAATTTCACACTGGCCAGCTTTCCGTTGACCCAGCTCGTCTGCAGGATGACGCCCTGCGTGGTCTCAGTCGACCACGACTGGTCAAATATGAAGTTCCCGAGCCCGTGGGCGATAAAGGCGCCCTCGTAGATCTCGACGGCTTGAACCCAGTGCTGGTGGCTGCCAATCACCATCGCCGCGCCGGCATGGACCGCCGCCCGAGCGATCCGGCGCTGTCGGTCTGTCGGCTGATTGGTGTACTCGACGCCCCAGTGAAAGAATGGGATGACGACGTCTGCCATCTCGCGCGCCGCCGCGACCTCGCGACTGACCGTGTCTTCGTCCAGCGCGGCGGTCCCCGGTGCCATCTCGGTAGCCCCGTAGTATCGAGACGCGATGTCGTCGTATCCGAGGAATGCGAACCGCGTGCCGCGCACGTCAACGATGAACGGTGTGTGAGCTTCAGCGACGTTGCGACCGCCTCCGACGTAGCCGACTCCGGCGTCGTTCAGGATATCCAACATCTCGAGGAACGCCGCTGGGCCCATGTCGCGACTGTGATTGTTCGCAAGACTCACGACGTCGATCCCCGCAAAGCCCAAGCCCTCCACGGCTCGTGTTGACGTCCCGAATGTGAAGGTGCTCCAATCGTGCGGTGGGGTCGCGGAGTCGGTCAGCGTACACTCGAGGTTGGCGATAGTCA
>JADLDQ010000365.1 GCA_020846575.1 Burkholderiales bacterium | reverse complement strand
TGCTCGGCCGACAGGCGCGAGGGGTCCAGGGGAGGCAGGCGCATGCGGGCTCCTTTTCGATCGGATGACAGGGTCTGCCAGGCATGTTAGCGCCACGCCCGGCTCGGCCCGGCGGCCTGCCGCAGGCAGGTGTCCAAGCGCGCGCTCCGCCGCGTCGCGCAGACGTGGGTTCGCGAGCAAATGGAAACCCCGTGAACCGGCGGCTGGTTCGCAGTGATCGTGCTCGCGCCGGACGGCAATGCGCTCGCCCTTCGAGCGCGGGGTTCCGATCGTGGCGCAGAACGGCGTGCCCCGCTACGATTGTCAGGGATGCGCCGGCAGCGCTCCACGATTTGCGGAAGGAATGCCCGATGGCTCAGCCCCTGAGACTCAAGACCCTGCTCGGCGACTACCCGGGCACCCTCGCTCTGAAGAAGGGCGAGATCCGCTCCGACACGGTGGCGCTCGAGTTCGCCGAGGTCGCGGTGCCGAGTTCCGCTTTCAAACGCGTGGTGCGCGAGCGCGAGTTCGACGTCGCCGAGCTCGCCATCGTCACCTACCTCATCGCCAAGGCGCACGGCAAGCCGCTGGTGCTGCTGCCCGTCGTGGTGCTCGGGCGCTTCCAGCACCCCTACCTCCTGTACAACGCGGCACGCGGCCCGCTCGCCCCGGAGCAGCTTTGCGGCCGCCGCATCGGCATCCGCTCCTATTCCGTGACGACCAGCGCCTGGATCAGGGGAATGCTCATGGCCGATCACGGCGTCGATCCCGGGAGCGTGACCTGGGTGACCTTCGAGGACCCGCACGTCGCCGAGTTCCGCGACCCCCCGAACGTGGAACGTGCGCCCGCAGGCGCGGAGCTGACGGCGATGCTGCTCGAGGGCCGGGTGGACGCGATCGTCGGCACCGGCCGCGAGCCGAAGGACGAGCGCATCCGGCCGCTGTTCGCCGATCCCGAGGCGGCGGCGCGTGAATGGCACCGCCGCAACGGCGCGATCCAGATCAACCACATGGTGACGGTCAGCGAGTCGCTGTCGCGGTCCAATCCCGGCGCGGTCCGCGAGGTGTACCGCATGCTCGCCGCGTCCCGCAGGGCCGCCGGCCAGCCCGCGGGTTCGGTGCTCGACACCACCCCTGTCGGCCTGGAGGCGAACCGCCGCAACCTGGATGTCGCCATCGAGTACGTCTATCGGCAGGGCCTCATTCCCCGGCGCTTCCCGGTGGACGAGCTGTTCGACGACACCACCCGGGCGCTGGGTTGACCGGATCGACGAGGAGGAGTGCTCGTGGAGGCCGGTGCCACCGCGAAGCAGAGGGTGGTCCCGCCGCGGGCGCCGGGGAGCCGGTCGCGAACCGAACCACGCCCGCGCCACTGAAGCTCGATATCGCCAGCGCCGGCGACAGGAAGTACGCCGGCCTCATGCCGTTCCTGGGCGAGCCGCGTCCCTGTGGGATGCAGGCCAACTTGCCCTCGATTCGGACCCGGACCGAGTACGCCTGGCAGCAGGACATGAAGCCCGAGATGGTCGCGCCCGATCAGGGCTTGCCCATCAGGTCCTCGGCCGAGAGGTGTTCGACCGTCTCGCCGGTGGCGGCGAAGGTGCGGGTCACGCGGTCCGAGCTGTAGATCCACAGGATCGCCATGGGTCCGTCGCCGGTGTTGGTGAAGCGGTGTGTCCGGTTGGCCGGGATGTACGTGGAGTCGTGCCGCACGAGCGGCGTGACCGCGCCGTCGACTTCCACTTCACCGGTCCCCTGCAGAAGCGTAACCTGCTCGTCGCAATTGTGCGAGTGCAGCGGTGCGCCGGTTCCCCTGGGGTAGATGCTGATTCCCGTGGTGAAGCGGGGCGATTGCGCCGAGCGGGGCGTCACCAGGGGAATGGTCCGGATGCCGCCGCCGCGATCGATCACGTTCACCGAATCGACCTTGATGATGCTGGATTTGTTCATCGTCGTCCCCGTTGCCGCTCTGCCCTGATCGATGGGAATTCCTCCTGGGCCCACAGTTCCCCTGCCGGCTGGATTCTGCACCGGCACGGGCACGAGGAATGTCGCAGCTCTTGCAACATTGTGTATAGATTGCCGTGCGGCGCTGGCGCGCGCAAAGTGCCGCTCGGGCCGAACCTGAGGCAAGCTCGAGGAGAAATCGTGGACGAGGATTCGCGCGGCGGCATGGCGGCTCTTGTCGCACTGGCGCTGGCCGCGTTCATATCGATCGGTGCGGCCCAGGCCCAGAACTGGCCCAGCCGGCCGATCCGGGTGCTGACCTCGGCTCCCGGCAGCCCCTACGACGTGGTGATGCGCGGTTTCTCCGGCGCGCTGGGTCAGGCGCTGGGCCAGCCGGTGATAGCGGAGAACAGGGCGGGGGCCAATTTCATCCCGATCGCGGAAGGCTGCCTGAAGGGCGGCGCCGACGGGCACACGATCTGCACGGCGAACCTGTACATGGTTTCGGTCAATCCGCATATCTACCCCAAGCTCAGCTACGGTCTGAAGGATTTCCAGGCGGTCATCCACTTCGGCCACCTGAAGGGCGGGTTGATCGTGCATCCCTCGGTGCCGGCCGGCAACCCGGCCGAGCTGTTCGCGCTCGCCAGGACGAAACCCGGGACGATCACCTTCGGCACGCCGGGGCCGGCGACCCTGCCGACGATGCTGATCGCCTACCTCAAGCGCAGCGCCAACGTCGTGTTCGTGGATGTTCCGTACAAGACCTTCATCCAGGCGGCGACCGCGGTGGTGGCCAACGAGGTAGCGGTCGGCACGGTGGCGATCGGGCAGGCGCTGGCGCTTTCCAAGGCCGGCCGGGTGAAACTGCTGTCCACCAACGGGCCCACCCGCTCGGCGTTCGCACCTTCCCTGCCGTCGCTGGCCGATTTCGGCATCGACCTCGACCTGGACAGCTTCGGCGGGATACTCGCGCCGGCCGGTGCGCCGCGCGAAGTCGTGCTGCGCCTCAACGCCGAATTCAAGAAGGCCATGGCCCGGCCGGGCTTCAAAGAGAAGTTCCTCGAGAGCCAGGGCTTCGAACAGGACCCGCCCTCCGGAGGGACGCCCGAGGAGTTCACGGCGTTCCTGCGCAGGCAGGACGAGAAGTTTTCCAAGCTGGTCCCGTTCATCGGCGGGCTCGCCGACGTGGCGCGGCCATGACGATGGAGGAGGCGCATTGGCAACCCGTGAACTGACGGTCCACCTGGTCGGAAGCATCCCGGTCGAGGATGCGGAAGCGGCTTTTCGCGCCGCGGGCGGCGAGCTGGGGCGCTACCTGCGCCGGATTCCGGACGGCGAGACCGGCAAGCGCCACCTCTGGGTGGGCATGATCCGCGCGCTCCTCGAGCGGCATCCCGACTTCGAGGTCGATCCCGGCACACCCGCCTTCCGGATGAAGCTGTGGAACGGAGAAGTGCACCGCGAGATCCGCCGGCTGCGCTTCAAGGCGGGCGTGGCGCCCGATGCGGTGCGCCTGGACACCGGCTATGCGCAGATGGCGATCGAGTCCTTCGCCACCTTCCAGCGCCTTCAGGCGGCGGGGGTTCTGCCCGGCGGGCTGAGGTTCCAGGTCGCTATTCCCACGGCCCTGGCGCCGGCGTGCAACTACATCGTCCCGCGCGAGCGCAAGGTCTTCGCGCAGGTCCTGCTGCGCCACCTGGCCGAAGAAGTCGCCAAGCTCGCCGCGGCGCTGCCCGGGGAGCGCCTCGCCGTGCAGTGGGACGTGCTGCAGGAGGTGCTGCTCTGGGAGGGTTACTTCGAGGACCGCCCAGACGACTACCGGGAGTGGACGCTGGACACCCTGGCCGCGGCCGGGAACGCCGTGCCGCGGCCCGTGGAGCTCGGCTATCACCTGTGCTATGGCAGCCCGAAAGACGAACACCTGGTGCAGCCCAAGGACGCTCGGCTGATGGTCGATCTGGTCAACGCGCTCCTGCCCAGGCTGCGGCGCCCCCTGGACTTTCTGCACCTCCCGGTCCCCAAGCACAGGACCGACGACGCATACTACGCGCCGCTCGCCTCGCTCGGACTGCCGCCGCAAACGCAGCTCTACCTGGGGCTGGTGCATCACGGCGACGACGCGGGAAACCGGGAGAGACTGGCGCGTGCGCTGCGCCATGTCGCGTTGGCCGGCGTGGCCACGGAATGCGGCTGGGGTCGCGGGTCGCCGGAACGGGTTCCCGGGATACTGCAGGCGCATCGCCGGCTGCTGGAATCGACTCAGGCCCTGGCGCCCCAGGGGCCTGCCGTATCCTCGCTCGTCCTCGAAACGCCCAGCGCGGACCGACCATGAGCAACCGCGCGCATTCCATACACCACATCAATTTCCCCACCACCGATCCCGAGCGGACCAAGGCGTGGTACTGCAAGGTGTTCGGCCTGCGGCAAGTGGACGTGAGCGCGATGAGCAACACCCGCGTGCTGCTGCTCACGCGCGGTGACTTCGACATGCACTTCACGCCGGTCAAGGAGATGCGCCGCATGGCGCCCTTCCACTTCGCGGTCGAGGTCGAGGACTGGGACGGTTTCATGGCGCACCTGGACGCGCTGGGCGTGCGGCGCACCCGGACCATCGCCCGGCCGCAGAACAATTCCAGGTACTGCTACATCACCGATCCGGACCGCACCACCATCGAGATCGTGTACCACGGCAACCGCAAGGACTGAATCCCCATGCCGTACGCCCAGTCCGGGGCCGCCCGGATCTACTACGAGTCCCACGGCGAAGGCGAGCCGCTGCTGTTCATCCATGGCGCTGGAGGCAACCACGCCGCGTGGTGGCAGCAGGTGGCGAGGTTCCGCTCCTCGCGCTGCGTGCTCACCGTGGACCTGAGGGGGTTCGGCCTGTCGGATGCGGCTGAGGGGGGGCCGGACTCGCTGGAGTTTCCGGAGGACGCCCTGGCGGTGCTGCGGCACGCCGGCGCCGGCGACGCGGTCCTCGTCGGCCAGTCGATCGGCGCGGTGGCGGCGTTGCGCTCGGCGCTGCGGGAGCCGCGCCGTATCGCCGCGGTGGTGCTCGCCCACTCCGTTGGCGGCATGAGCCACGACGAACTCACCCCGCTGGTGCGCGCCGACCGCGCCAAGGCCGAGACCCTGCCGGTGCTGGACCGGCTGCTCACGCGCGCCTTTCGCGACGCGGATCCGGCGCGGACGTTTCTCTTCGGCCAGCTCGGCACCTTCAACCGCGCCGGCATGGGCGACATCCGCAACCTGAGCGCGGTCGGCCCCACCCCGCAGGAGATCCTCGCGGCGGGCGTGCGCGTGTGCTTCCTCGCCGGTGAAGCCGACGCGGTCATCCGGCCGCAGACCATCGCGCGCGCCCATGCGCTGCTGCCCGGTTCGATCCTGCAAGTGGTGCCCGGCGCGCCGCACTCGATGTACTGGGAAGCGCCGCAGCTCTTCAACGATGCTCTGGAGCAGATTCTCGCCACCCTGCGGGCGAAGGCCTAGATCGACAGCGGAGAACACTCATGCGAATCACACTCGAAGCGGCAAGGCGCCTGGTGGCCGCGGCGCAGGAGAAAGCGCGGGCGCAGGACCGCCCGATCACCGTGGCGGTGGTGGACGCCGGCGGGTTCCTGGTGGCGCTGGAGCGCATGCAAGGCGCGCGGCCGCTGACGCCCCAGATCTGCACGGCCAAGGCCTATACCGCCGTGGTGATGGAGCGGCCGAGCGCCATGCTCCGGGGGTGGGCGGAGCACGAACCGGTGTTCTTCAACCAGGTCGCGCGCATGGGGCAGCAGCCCATCGTCGCGACCCAGGGCGGCATCCCGATCAAGCAGGACGGCGAGCTGATCGGCGGCATGGGCGTCGCCGGCAGCACCGCCGAGGACGACCAGAAGATGTGCGAGGAGGCGCTGCGCGCGTGCGGCTACGAGCTGGACTTCGCCGCCTTCAACCGCGTCGCGAAGTAGCCGCGCGCCGCGCGGCTGCGGCGTTTCCAGACCAGAGGCGGGGAACGAACGATGGCTTCGAATCTCATGTACCGGGCCGATCACGTCGGCAGCCTGCTGCGCCCCGCGGCGCTGGAGCACGCGCGCCGGGAGCACGCGGCGCGCCGGATCGACGCCGAGGCGCTGCGCGAGGCCGAGGACGCGGCCATCCGCGAGGCGATCGCGCTGCAGGAGGCCGCCGGGCTCAGCGTGGTCAGCGACGGCGAACTGCGGCGCTCGGACTTCCGCTCGGTGCTCGGCGATGCCGTCGAGGGCCTGAGCGAGACGACACAGCATCTGACCTGGCACGGCGCGCAGGGCGAGCGCCAGATGCCCTCGAAGACCTGGGTGGTCTGCGCAAAGCTGCGGGCCCGCGGCCGCCTGTGCGGGCACGAGGCCGCGTTCCTGGTGTCGAACGCCTCGATGCCCGTCAAGATCTGCCTGCCGGCCCCGGGGTTCATGGCGGCGACCCAGCCCAGGACGGGCGCGGCGAGCGCTGCCGGCTCGCCCTATCCCGACCCGGCGCAGCTGCGCGCGGACATGGCGCACATCGTGCGCGCCGAGATCCAGGCGCTGATCGACCAGGGGGTGAGCTACATCCAGCTCGACAATCCGCGCTACACCTTCTTCTCGGATCCAGGGGCGAGGGCGCGGCTCGCCGCCATGGGCGCAGATCCCGAGCGCGGCCTGGAAGAGATGCTCGCCTGCGACCGCGCGGCGCTCGAAGGCCTGCGCGGGCGCGAGGACGTCACCATCGGCGTGCACCTGTGCCGCGGCAACTTCTCCGGGCACTGGCTCTCGCGCGGAAGTTACGATCCGGTCGCCGAGAAGCTCTTCGCCGGCCTGCCCGTGGACCGTTTCCTGCTGGAGTACGACGACGAGCGCGCCGGGGATTTCTCGGCGCTTCGCTACCTCCCGAAGGGAAAGGCGGCGGTGCTCGGCCTGATCAGCAGCAAGAAACCCGTGCTGGAGACCCCGGAGAGCGTGCTCAGGCGCATGGACGAAGCCGCGAAGCACGTCGACGGCGACTTCCTCGCCCTCAGCCCCCAGTGCGGCTTTTCCTCGACCGCCGATGCGCCCAACCCGTTGACGCCGGAGGACCAGCGCCACAAGCTGGAGCTGGTGGCGGACGTGGCGCGCATGTACTGGGGGTTCGAGATCTGAAACACGGGCCGCGCTGGCGCGCGGGG
>JADLDQ010000364.1 GCA_020846575.1 Burkholderiales bacterium | reverse complement strand
GGGGATGAGGGAGGTTCAGTGGCGCCGCTCGATGGCGACACCCTCATGTAAGCGCCATTCTGGTCTCGCCCCGGCCCTCGGGCAGTGGCGTGCTCGGGCCTCGGCGCGTCAGGCGGGCGGAGGATGCCGCTCGCGCCAGTGCCGCGCGATGTCCATCCGGCGGGCAAACCAGGCGCCGCCGCGCGCGCGCAGGTACCGCAGCACGGTCTCCAGCCCGGCGATGCGCCCCGGCCGGCCGATGATGCGCAGGTGCAGCCCGATGCTCATCATCTTCGGCCGGTGGGCGCCTTCCTCCAGCAGCCAGTCGTAGGCGTCGGTCACGTAGCCGGCGAAGTCGGCCGCCCGGAAGAAGCTGGGGCTCGCGCCGTGGAAGCGCATGTCGTTGGTGTCGAAGGCGTACGGCAGCACGAGATGGGCCTTGCCGCCCACGTCCACGTAATGCGGCAGGTCGTCGTCGTAGGCGTCGCTGTCGTAGAGCAGGCCGTGCTCGACCAGGATGCGGCGCGTGTTCACCGAGGGCGAGGAGCGGGTGTGCCAGCCCACGGGCACCACGGCGCAGGCGCGCTCGATCGCGCCCAGCGCGCGCGCGATCGTGGCGCGCTCCTCCGCCTCCGGCATGCGGGCGTGCTCCTCCCAGCGCCAGCCATGGCAGCAGATCTCGTGACCGCGCGCGATCGCGTCGCGGGCGAGCCAGGGGCTCAGTTCGATCGCACGGCCGCAGGCATTGAGCGTCACGGGCACACCGTGGCGGGCGAAGACCTCCATGATGCGCCAGTACCCGGCGCGGGTGCCGTACTCGTAGTGCGATTGCATGCAGAGGTCGGGCACTTCGGCCACGCCGCTCACGACCTCGTGCACGGGCTCGTTGCGCGGGTCGCCGGCGGCGACGTGCAGCTCGGCGCCTTCCTCGACGTTGAGCACGAACGAGACGGCGACGCGCGCACCGCCGGGCCAGGCGGCCGCGGGCGGCTGCCCGCCGTAGCCGCGGAAGTCGCGTCCGGCGCTCACCGGCGTCCCTGCGCGCTGCGCACGGCGGTGTGAGCCCTGCGGGCGGCGAGGCGTCTCATGCGCGCGCCCGGGCCCAGAGGGCATCCGCCGCCCGCTGCGCGTCGCGGCGGATGGCGTCGGCGTCGACCAGGCACGGCCGGCCGCTCTCGACCACCCTGCGCCCGTCGACGAAGACATGCTCCACGTCGCGCCCCTGGCCGACGTGCACCAGGTTGCCGAGCGGATTGACGTCCGGGGTGAGGTGCGCGCGCCGGAAGTCGAACACGACCAGGTCGGCCTTCTTGCCCACCTCCAGCGTGCCGGCCGGATTCACCTTCGGCACCAGGTGGGGGCGGCGGAAGTCGAAGGCGACGAAGTCGGCCTTCTTGCCCGCCTCCAGCGAGCCGATGTCGGCATCGAGGCCCATGGCGCGCGCGCCGTCGATGGTCGCCATGCGAAGCGCGTGGCGCGGCTGCCAGTCGTCGCCGACCTTGCCCTCCTGAACGCGGGCCACGGCCAGCGCCCAGCGCATCACCTCGACCATGTCGGCGTGCATGTTGTCGGTGCCGAGCGCGATGTTCGCGCCGGCGGCACGCAGGCGGGGCGTCGGCGCCATCGTGCCGCCGGCGGCGTTGCCCTTCGGGATGTGCGCGACGTGGATGCCGGCGCGGCCGGCGCGGGCCATGTCTTCTTCGGAGAGAAAGAGGCAATGCGCGGCCAGCAGGCGGTCGTTCAACAGCCCGGCCTCGTCCAGCACCTGGGCAGGCGTGCGGCCGCTGCGTGCGAGGACCTGCTGCACCTCCACCCGGCTCTGGGCGAGATGGGTGTTCACGCGCAGGCCGAGGCGATCGGCCTCGGCGGCGATGCGGTGCAGCAGCCTGTCCGAGCAGGTGTCGGGCGCGTGCGCCGCGAGCTGCACGCCGAGACGGCCTTCGGCCTTGCCGTGCCAGGCCTGCGCCAGCGCGACGGCCTCGCCGAGCGTGCGCTCGCCGATGGCGTCGTCGTACTCCCAGCGGCCGTCGCCGATCAACGAGAAATCCGCGTCGTGGATGCGGCCGCAGGTCCAGACGCGCAGGCCCAGCTCGGCCATTGCGGGCGCGGTGACGCCGGCGTGGACGTAGGAGTCGTTGATGAGCGTCGAACCGAAGAGCAGCGCCTCCAGGGCGCCGAGCCGGGCGAGGGCGCAGGCTTCGTCCGGGGTCACGTCGTGGCCGTGCGGGATGCCGGGCGTGTAGGCGGGCGCGAAGCCCAGATCCTCGGCGACGCCGCGCACCATCGTGAGGATGGCATGCGTGTGCACGTTGACGAGCCCCGGCGTGACCACCCGGCCGGGAAGCGGCAGGCGGTTGCGCGCGCCGGGCGCCTCGCCCGTGCCGATCCACGCGATGCGGTCGGCGGCGAGCCCGATGGAGGCATTGCGCAGCACGGGTGCGGCGGGCGTGCCGGTGAGCAGCGTCACGTCTTCGATCAGCAGGTCGAGGGTCGTCATCGCCGTGCCCTTCAGTGTTGCAGGTGTTGCAGGAATGCCTGCAGCCGCGGCTCCGAGGGCGCGCCGAAGATGCGCTGCGGCGGGCCCTGCTCGATGATCGCACCGCCGTCCATGAACACGACGCGGTGCGCGACCTGCCGGGCGAAGGCCATCTCGTGGGTGACGACCAGCATGGTCATGCCTTCCGCGGCGAGCGCGCGCATTGCGTCGAGCACCTCCTTCACCAGCTCGGGATCGAGCGCCGAGGTGGGCTCGTCGAACAGGATCAGCTCCGGTTGCATCGCCAGCGCGCGGGCGATGGCGACGCGCTGCTGCTGCCCGCCGGAGAGCTGGCTCGGCCGCTTGTGCATGTGCTCGCCCAGGAACACCTTGTGCAACTGCGCCTGCGCCCGCTCGCGTGCCTGCGCCCGGGAGAGCCCGAGCACCTTGTGCGGGCCGATGGCGACGTTGTCGAGCGCGCTGAGGTGCGAGAAGAGGTTGAAGCGCTGGAACACGAAGCCGATGCGGCTGCGCTGGCGGGCGGCGTCGCGCTCGGGCAGATCGCGGCCGTTGCCGTCCACGCCGACCGGGACGCCGCGCAGGCGCACCAGGCCCGCCGTCGGCGGCTCCAGGTGGTTGATGCAGCGAAGCAGCGTGGTCTTGCCCGAGCCGGACGGGCCGATCACCACCAGCGTTTCGCCTTCGCCGACGGCGAGGTCGACCGCGTTCAGCACGCAGCGATCGCCGTAACGCTTGGTGAGCCCTTCGACCGCGAGCAGGGGCGGGGTGCCGGCCATGGCGCTCACCACACCGGCAGCCTGCGCTCGGCGTAGCGCGACAGCCACGCCAGCGCCGAGATGAGCGCGTAGTAGTACAGCGCGATCAGCAGGAAGATCTCGAACGGCACGAAGTGCACCGAGATGATCGCCTGGCCCGCCCGCGTGAGCTCGTAGACGGAGATCACCGACAGCAGCGCCGAGCCCTTCACCAGCGTGATCAGCTCGTTGGTGAGCGGCGGGACGAACGGGCGCAGCGCCTGCGGCAGCAGGATGAAGGTGAGGGTCTGCCAGTGGGTCATGCCGATCGACTTTGCCGCCTCGTTCTGGCCGCGCTCGATCGAGCCGACGGTCGCGCGCACGATCTCGGCGATGAACCCGGCGGCGTTCAGCCCCAGCGCGATCACGCCCGCCCAGAACTCCGGCAGGCTGATGCCGATCACCGGCAGCGCGAAGTAGACGAGGAAGATCTGGATGAGCAGCGGGGTGCCGCGGATGAAATCGACGTAGGCGAGCACCGCCCAGCGCAACGGCCGGTTGCGGCCCAGCGCGACCAGCCCGAGCACGACGCCGAGGAGCGTGCCGAGGATGACCGCGAGGAAGCTGATCTTGACGGTCGCGATCAGACCCTGGAAGAGCAGGGGGATGGCGTGCTGGATGATGGCCCAATCCATCGTCGGGGTCCTTTTCTCGGTGGGGCAGGTTCGCCGGCGGGGTGTGCGCTGCAGGGCTACACGCCGGCACGCCGAAGGCCGCGGAGCCGTTCATCCCGGCGCGCTGCCTGCCGGCCGGGACGCTCGCACCGGAGCGATGCTCGAGCGCTCTGCGCCCCGGGGCCGCAGCCAGCACCGGGGCAGCCTCCCGCGGGCGCGGTCAGGCGCCGAATTTCGGCACCGCGTCGGCGAGCTTCATGCGGAAGCCGAACCACTTCTCCTGCAGCTTGTAGAGGGTGTCGTCGGCCTTCAGGCGCTTCAGCTCGCCGTCGAGGAACTGGATGATCTCCGTATCCTCCATGCGCGCGGCGATTCCCGCCCAGTTGTCCGCGCCGATGCCCTTGACGATGGCGTACTTGCCCGGGGCATCCTTGAGGACCATCGCCAGCGTCGGCAGCGTGTTGAACACGGCGTCGACGCGGTTCTGCGCGAGTGCGATGTAGGCGGCCGGGTGGTCGTCGAAGATGCGCACTTCCTTGTAGGCCTGGCCGCGCGAGGCCTTGAGCTTCTCGGCGATGCGCTCCTGCAGCACCTGGCCGGGGGAGCCGAGCTTGATCGCGATGGTGCGCCCGACGAGGTCGTCGGCGCCCTTGATCTTGTCGGCGTCGGCCGCACGCACGAGCAGCGCCTGCGACGCCTCGGCATAGGGCATGCTGAACGCGACGCGCTTGACGCGCTCGGCGGTGTAGCTCATCGCGCTCATGATGATGTCGAACTTCTTCGAGTAGAGGGAGGGGATCACCCCGGCCCAGGCGGTATCGATGAGATTCGGTTTCACGCCGAGGGTCTTGCAGAAGATCTCGGCGAGTTCGACGTCGTAGCCGACGATGCGACCTTCGCGCCGGAAGGTGAAGGGGACGTAGGCGGCCTCCACGCCGATGCGCAGCTCGCCCTGCGCCTTGATCTGCGCGAGCGTCAGGCCCTTGGACTGGGCGAACGCGATCCCGGGCAGCCCTGCGGCTGCGGCGAGGACGGTGCTGCCGGCGGTGGCTTGCAGAAATCGGCGGCGGGACGATTCGATGGTCACGGCGGGGCTCCCCTGAGTTTGGAATGTCGACCCCGCACGACGGGGCGGGGAGCCGTACTCCAAGCAAACATCTTACCAACATGCACCCGGCGGGTGCGTGGCGCCCGGCGGTGTCGGCGGGCAGCGCCGCCGCAGGCTGGCCGGGGGCGGACCGCGCACAGTATGATCGCCGGGCAGTCGGCCTGGAGGCTGCCCGTTCTTCCCCTCGCCGGCCGCAAGCTGCGGCTGGATCCGCGGCGATCCGCGCTCGCGGCGACGAAGTCGGCACCGAGCGCAAGGGCCGCAATCCGCGCGGGAAGGCTTTTCGGGCGGCGTTCCATGAGAGACGCCCCGAGACGGATGTCGCGGCTTGCGCCCCGGAACCCTGTCGTGGCGTCTCCTCCCTCACCCCCGACCCCTCTCCCGGCGGGAGAGGGGAGATTCGTGTGCCCGCCGATGCGGGCAGGTTCCTGGGTAGGGCATTGGGCGGTGCGCCCGCACCGTCTCGGCGCGCGCATGAAGAAGACCGCTCCCCGCTACCACCACAGCGTCTACGTCGTCGAGCTCGATCCCGCGGTGCTCGGCGATGCCCGCTTTCGCCGCGCCAACCCCGGGCACGATCCGGCGCGACCCTGCCTGTACGTCGGCTCCACCGGCCTGCCCCCGGGCGAGCGCTTCCAGAACCACAAGGCGGGCATCAAGGCCAACCGCTACGTGCGCGACTACGGCATCGGTCTGCTGCCGCAGATGTACGAGTGCTTCAACCCGATGCCGTGGCAGGCGGCGCTGCAGCTCGAACGGGAACTGGCCGAGGATCTGCGGCGCGAGGGCTACGCGGTCTGGCAGGGTTGAGGGGGCGGTACGGCGCCGGCGCGATCTGCGTCCCGCGCCGCATCGTGCAGGACGGCGCGCGGATCAGTTCCGGTCGTGCGCGTGCTGCGGCCAGGCCGAGGCGTCGATCGTCTCGCGATAGGCGTGCCAGGTCGCGTGCCCGAGCACCGGGATCGTCACGGCCAGCCCGAGCAGGGCCGTGGCGAATCCCACGGCCGTAAGGCACACGATGCACGCGACCCACACCGCCATCGCCCGCTTGTTGCGCAGCACCGCGTTCACGCTCGACACGATGGCCGTGACGGCGTCCGCGTCCCGGTCGCAGATCATCGGCAGCGAAAAGGCGCTGAAGATGAACGTGAGCAGGGCGAAGATCGAGCCGACCGCGGAGCCGATGGCGAAAAAGGAGACGAGGCGGGTCCAGTCGTGCCCGCTCTGTACGGGAAAGAACACGTGCACCATCGAGCCCGCCCGGGCCCACACCAGAAACAGCACCAGCAGGGCGAGCGCGAAGACCATGGTCGTCCCGAAAGTGCCGCGCAGCTCGACGAGGAAGCGGTCGAAGGTGGCCGGGCGGCCGCTTTCCAACTGCCGGCTGATCGAGTACAGACCCAGCGCCAGCAGCGGCGCCACGAAGACGAAGCCGGACAACAGGATGAGGGCGGCCCAGTAGCTCCCCAGCTTCCAGCCGATGCCCGTCACCAGCCAGGACAGCGCCGCGATGGCCACGCCGTAGCCGAGGCTCTGGCGCTGCGCGCGCCGGAAGTCCTGCCAGCCCAGCCGCACCCAGCGCAGCGGCGCGCTGCCGGACAGCTCGCGACATGGCGCAGCGAACGGCAGGGTGGAGCGATCGATCTCCTGCGGCGAAGCGTCGGCCATGCTCTCCTCCCGGCGTGCCAGCGGCGCCTGCAAGTATCGTCAGGGTCGCGCGCAGGGTCAACCGGGAAGGCTCCGGATGGGGTCACGGTCACGGATGGGGTCAGGTCTTGCAATTGCGCACGGGTCGCCACCAGCTCTCTCGAACGCGGCGCTCTGCGTGCGCAATTGCAAGACCTGACCCCATCTTCCCTGCCCCCCTCGTCCCCGCCTGCGATCGGATTCTCCGATCCTTTCGATCGTGACAACTCGTTGGACCGGCCGCTGCCGGCGGCCTAGAGTCGACCTCGGACTTCACTACCACACCGAGAGAAGGAGGCACGCATGTCCAGCGAAGCGAAGTGTCCGTTCGCCGCCACGCACGGCGCCCGTACCACCGCGGCTGCCCGGTCGAACCGCGACTGGTGGCCGAATCGCCTGAACGTCAGGATCCTGAGCCTGCATTCGGAGAAGGTCGACCCGATGGGGCGCAAGTTCGACTATGCCGCGGAGTTCAAGAAGCTCGACCTCGCCGCAGTGAAGGAGGACCTGTGCGCGCTCATGACGAGCTCCCAGCCCTGGTGGCCGGCCGACTGGGGCCATTACGGCGGGCTCTTCATCCGCATGGCCTGGCACAGCGCGGGCACCTACCGGATCTCCGACGGTCGTGGCGGGGCGGGCACGGGCAATCAGCGCTTCGCCCCCGTCAACAGCTGGCCCGATAACGTCAACCTCGACAAGGCGCGGCGCCTGCTCTGGCCGATCAAGAAGAAGTACGGCCGCAGCATCTCCTGGGCCGACCTGATGATCCTCGCCGGCAACGGTGCGCTGGAGTCGATGGGGTTCAAGACCTTCGGCTTCGCGGGCGGCCGCGAGGACATCTGGGAGCCCGAGGAGGACATCCATTGGGGCGCGGAGAGCGAGTGGCTGGGCGACGAGCGCTACAGCGGTGAACGGGATCTGCAGAACCCGCTGGCGGCGGTGCAGATGGGCCTGATCTACGTGAATCCCGAAGGCCCGAACGGACAGCCGAGCATCCTCGCCTCGGCGAAGGACGTGCGCGAGACCTTCGCGCGCATGGCCATGGACGACGCCGAGACGGTCGCGCTGATCGCCGGCGGCCACACCTTCGGCAAGTGCCACGGCGCGGGCTCGGCGAGCCACGTCGGAGCGGAGCCCGAGGCCGCTGCGCTGGAGGCGATGGGATTGGGGTGGATCTCGAGCTACGGCAGCGGCAAGGGGGACGACACGATCTCCTCCGGAATCGAGGGCTCGTGGACGGCGAACCCGACCCAATGGGACATGGGCTACTTCGACGTGCTGTTCGGCTACGACTGGGATCTGGTCAAGAGCCCCGCCGGCGCCTG
>JADLDQ010000363.1 GCA_020846575.1 Burkholderiales bacterium | reverse complement strand
GGCTTCCCCCACATAGCGCAAACTCTTGCCCACCATCGCGCCCAGCCCAAGATAGTGATGGGCGCGCATCAGCGCCTCCCAGCGCACCCTCTCCCCGGGTTCGATCAAGCGCACCCGCACGGCCGACAGATTCCATGCCGCAGCTTGGCTGGGGACATCCTCCATGTCCCCCTTTATAGACGGTCCAGCCGAAAAAAGCCAGTCCCAAATTATCGATGCGCCCCCTCAACTACTTAAGCGAAGAACGACGTAGCCCTGCACAGGCGCCCGTGCCGGCAGGCGCACTCAGTTCAGGCGCGAGCAGGCCCGGCGCAGATCCACGAGCCTGCCGTGTACCTCCGCGGCGTCCGGCGCGTCAGGCCGCCGCCGCAGGTAGTTCTGCAGATCCGAAAGCGCGGGGCGGAAACACTCCAGCCGCTGGTACAGCAGCCCCCGGTCGCGCAACTCCTCCACCGATTCGGGCACGACCAGCAGCATGCGCTGCATGACCGACAACGCCTGTTCGAGGGACTCGGACTGAAGGTAGATCCGCTTCAGATTGCGCAGCATGCGCGCGATCACCTGGCGCGAGGTCGCGGGCTCCAGGAAGCGGTCCAGAGAGGCGTTGTCCGCCTTGCCGGCGGGCAGAACCTGCGCGAGGCGCGCGCGCAGGTCGGACTCCGACTGCGCCTCGCCTCCGAGGAACGGGTCGAGCACCAGCTGGCCGCGCCTGAGCGAGAGCTTGACCAGGAAGTGCCCGGGAAAGGATACGCCCTTCAGATTCAGCCCGATCCGACGGCCCACCTCGAGATAGACGATGGAAAGCGTCAGCGGAATGCCGGTGCGGCGCTCCAGGACTTCGTTGAGGTAGCTGTTGCGCGGATCGTAGTAATCGTCCACGTTGCCCGCGAAGTGCAGTTCGTTGAACAGGCAGTGGTTCAGCGCGAGCACCTTCTGCTCGGCGAAGGCGTCCTGCGCCACGCGCTGGCGGATCGCCGCGGCGATCTGGTCGATTCGCTCGAGGTAGCGGCGCAGCTCCAGATCGGGGTAGGCGTCCTGGGCCACCATCAGGCTCGCCTCCGCGAGGTTGAACTGCTCGCTGGAGACCAGCTGTGCGAACTGGTCGAGGCGCGCACTCATCGGGCAGCCGTATCGCCGCGCGCCAGGTTCACGGTGGACACGCGCAGCTCGCGGCGGCCCCGGGGCTCACGAACCACGTCCGCAGAAGTGCCGCCAGCGCATGCCCAGCGCGAACAGGCAGCCGAAATAGACTCCCGCACCCAAGGCCACGATGAGCGCGAGCCGCCAGGCCCGCGCCGCCGCGGCGTGCGCCAGCCAGTCCGCTTCGGGCCCGGCGGCGGTCCAGACCGCGGCGGACATGGCCGCCACCGCGAAAAGTGTCTTGGCAAGAAAGGCGCCCCAGCCCGGTTGGGGCCGATAGGCGTCCTGGCGCCGCAGTTGCCGGTACAGCAGTGCCGCGTTCATGCACGCGCCCAGGGAGAGCGCCAGCGCCAGCCCGGCGTGCGCGAGCGGCCCGATGAGCGCGGCGTTGAGCACCTGGGTGGCGACGAGAGTCATCACGGCGATCCTGACCGGCGTGGCGATATTCTGCCGTGCATAGAAGGCGGGGGCCAGTACGCGCACCACGATCAGCCCCGGCAGTCCTACACTGTAGGCCGCAACCGCCTGGCGCGTCATCCACGCATCCTGCGCGCCGAATGCGCCGTAGTGAAACAGCGTCGCCACCAGCGGCAGCGACAGCACCGCAAGCGCCGCCGCGGCCGGCAGCGCGGTGAGCACCGTGAGTCGCAGCGCCCAGTCGAGCAGCCTCGAATACTCGGCGGCGTCGCCCTGCGCGTGCGTGCGGGAGAGGCTGGGCAGCAGCACCGTCCCGAGCGCGGCCCCGAGCAGCCCGGTGGGGAATTCCATCAGCCGGTCTGCGTAGTACAGCCAGGACACGCTGCCGGTCTCCAGGAACGAGGCGAAGAGGGTGTTGATCAGGAGCGAGAGCTGCGCCACCGAGACGCCCAGCACCGCGGGTCCCATGAGCAGGAGGATGCGCCGCACCCCCGGGTCGCCGAAAGGCCATCGCGGCCGCGGCAGCATGCCGATGCGCGCCAGCGCCGGGAACTGCACGGCCAGCTGGGCGAGGCCTCCGGCGAGTACCGACCAGGCGAGCACCATCGCCGGCGGGTCGAAGTAGGGGGCGGCGAACAAGGCGCCGAAGATGAACGCCAGGTTGAGCAGCGCCGGGCTCAACGCGGGGATGGCGAACCGCCCCCAGGTGTTGAGCACCCCGGCGGCGAGCGAGGTGAGGGATATGAACAGGATGTAGGGAAACACGATTTCCAGCATGCGCACGGTCAGGCGGAACTTCTCCGGTTCGCCGGAGAAGCCGGGCGCCGACACGACGATGATGAACGGGGCGAGTGCGATTCCCGCCGCGCTCGCCGCCAGCAGCGCCAGCGCGAGCAGGCTCGCCGCGCGATCCACCAGCAGCCGCGTCTGAGGCTCGCCGCGGTTCTCGCGGTACTGCGAGAGCACCGGCACGAACGCCTGGGAGAACGCCCCTTCCGCGAACAGCCGGCGCAGCAGGTTGGGAATGCGGAAGGCCACGAAGAAGGCGTCCGAGGCGAGACCGGCGCCGAACATGCGCGCGATGATGACGTCGCGCGCGAACCCCAGAATCCTAGAGACCAGCGTCGCCCCGCTGACGGTGACCAGCGCCTTCAGCAGATTCATGGGCATGGGCCGCGATTATAGAGAGTCGTTCCCGGTATCCACGCGGCCCGCCTATCCGCCTTGCCTTCGGCGCGCCCGCCGCATAGAATCGCGGCCTCCCAGTCCGCCCCTCCCCCGAGGAACACCATGGCCAATACCAAGAGTGCGCGCAAGGCCGCGCGCCAGTCGGAGCACCGCAGGCTGCGCAACACCGCCCTGCGCTCGCAACTGCGCAGCGCCGTCAAGACGGCGCGAAAGGCGATCGAGGCTGGCGACAAGGCGGCGGCCCAGAAGGTCTACCGCGAGTCCATGAGCACCGTCGACCGCATCGCCGACAAGGGCATCATTCACAAGAACAAGGCGGCGCGACACAAGAGCCACCTCGCTGCGCGTCTCAAGGCGCTCGCCTGAGGTCGCGGCGCGCCGCATGCGCGCTGATGCGCCACCGCATCAGCCTTCTTCCCCGCCCCCCTGTTCCGCGCCCGGCCGGGCCGGTTCCTCCCGCTGCACCCGGCGCCCGGGTCGCACCCGCAGTTCGTTGTCGCGTGCGAAATTGAGCAGGAAGCGCCAGGCCATCGGTTCGATACCCTCCAGCCTGCGCTTGACGACGACGCACTTGACGCCCGCCGAGGTCACCGGGAAAACGTGCGGCGAGTAGCGCATTCGGCCATCGGCGCCGAACGCCGCCATGACGCCGCACAGGCGTTCCGCCCAGTCGCTGGGCCGGAATGCCGTGCCCTGGGCGTCGACGCCCTGGATCACGAGCTCTTCTGAATCATCCGACATCGGTCTGGCGGCAATGCGCAAATGGCGGGGCGCCGCAGCGTCAGGCGCTCGCCAGGTCGCCCGCGGCCGCACGCCGTGCCGGGAATGCGCCCGAACGCCGGGTGGCGGAGCCGGGACGCCATCTTAGCGTTCTTGCACCGGAGCGTGCTTTGCCGCAACATGCGCCGCGTCCGTTTCGCCGCCTGGCGGCGCTCTGCACTGGAAATCGAAAATAATGCTGGGCAAACCGATCAGCCGGGTGCTGGTGATCGACGACGAGCTGCTGGTCATGCGCGAGCTCGTCAAGGGGCTCAACGCCGCGGCGCGCTCCCTGGACAACCCGCTCGGGATCGTGTTCGCGGGCGTCACCTCGGCCGCGGAGGCCCTGGCAGCCATCGAGGAGGACGGCGAGGTCCAGGCCGCGGTGGTCGACGACAAGCTGTACGCGGTCTCGGCGAAACATTCGGGCGCCGCGCAGATGTCAGCGCTCGAGCTGGTGCGGCGCATCCGCCGATTCCGGCCGGAGATCGACGTCTACATCCTGATCGCAAAGGAGCAGGAGGACGAGATCGTCGACGCCTTGTTCGCCGAGTCGGTGGATGGCTACTTCTACCGAGAGGAACGCGACTACCGTGGCATCTACCGGATCATCAACGCGCAGATCCAGGAAAAGGCGCACACGCCCTTCTACGACCAGCTCAAGAACTACGTGTGGATGGCCAAGGACTCCTGGCACACGCCGGGGCATTCCTCCGGCGAGTCGCTGCGGGCGAGTCCCTGGATCGGCGATTTCTACGAGTTCATGGGCGAGCACATCTTCGACGCCGACCTGTCGGTGTCGGTGCCGATGCTCGATTCGCTGATGGAGCCCCGGGGCGTGATCGCCGAAGCCCAGACGATGGCCGCCAAGGCGTACGGCTCGCGGCGGACCTTCTTCGCGACCAACGGCACCTCCACCGCCAACAAGGTGATCTTCCAGACGCTGCTCGCCCCGGGCGAGAAGCTGATCCTGGACCGCAACTGCCACAAGTCGGTCCACCACGGCGTGGTGCTCTCCGGGGCGCACCCGGTGTACCTGGATGCCGCGGTCAACCGCAAGTACGGGCTGTACGGGCCGGTGCCCAAGGCGCGGATCCTCGAGGCGATCCGCGTGCATCCGGGCGCCCAGGCGCTGATCCTCACCTCCTGCACCTACGACGGGCTGCGCTACGACCTGCCGCCGCTCATCGAGGCGGCGCACCAGCAGGGCATCAAGGTCATCGTGGACGAGGCATGGTTCGGCTTCGCCCGGTTCCATCCCGAGTTCCGGCCCACGGCGCTGGAGGCCGGCGCCGACTACGCGGCCCAGAGCACCCACAAGACCATGAGCGCTTTCTCGCAGGCGTCGATGATCCACGTGAACGACCCGACGTTCAACGAGCACATCTTCCGCGAGAACTTCAACATGTACGCCTCGACCAGCCCGCAATACGCGATGATCGCGAGCCTGGACGTCGCCCGAAAGCAGATGATGATGGAGGGCTACAAGCTGCTCTCGCGCACGCTGGCGCTCGCGCGCGAACTGCGCGAGCAGATCAACTCGACGGGCGTGTTCAGGGTGATCGAGCTGGAGGAACTGCTGCCCGAGGAATTGAGCGCGGACGGCATTCGCCTGGACCCCACCAAGGTCACGGTCGATATTTCGCGCTGCGGCTACACGGTGGAGGACCTGCAGCGGGAACTGTTCACCCGCTACAACATCCAGGTGGAGAAGTCGACCTTCAACACGCTCACCCTGCTGCTCACCATCGGCACCACCCGCAGCAAGGTTTCGCGGCTGTACGACGCGCTCATGCGCATCGCGCGCGAGGGACGCTCGCAGCAGCGGCTGTACCGCTTTCCGGAGCTGCCCGAGTTCGCGCCGCTGCGCATGCTCCCCCGCGACGCGTACTACTGCGGGGGCGAGGCCCTGCCGGTGCTGGACGAACGCGATCAGATCAACGCCGCGCTCGCCGAGCGGGTCTGCGCCGACCAGATCGTGCCCTACCCCCAGGGGATCCCGGTGCTCGTGCCGGGACAAAGCATCACCGTGGAGATCATCGAGTATCTCGCGGGGCTGCTGAGATCGCAGAAACGCGTCGAGCTGCACGGCATCGTCTACGACGGCTACCTGCCTTGCGTGCGGGTACTGACCCCGGCGGAGGAGCGGTCCCTGCGCGGCCTCGCCTGAGCGCGCCGGGCGGTCACAGGCGCGAGGCCCTTGTCGCGCAGCGACAAGGCAGGCCCAGGGACGCGCCGGGCTGACCCGGGCGCGAAGTCCTTGTCGCACAGCGACAGGCCCCTCGGGCGCCCCCCCGGCGGAGCGCTTCGCCCGCCCCGGACCCTGTGCTAGGATGCGCGCTGACGAGGCAGTCCCGGGATTTTCATTGCAGCGGTGGCGAAAGCCACCGTTGTGATTTTGGGCGGACGAAACGCGCGCCAACCCGCGGATCCCGAGCGCCCCGAACCGCCAGGAGAGGCCGGCCACCATGTCACACCTCATGAACACCTACGCGCGCCTGCCGCTCGCGTTCACCCGCGGCGAGGGGGTCTGGCTGTGGGACGAGGCGGGAGGTCGCTACCTCGACGCGCTCGCCGGCATCGCGGTCAACACCCTGGGCCACGCCCACCCCCGCCTGACGCGGGTGCTCGCCGAGCAGATCGGGCGGCTGATTCACACCTCCAACCTGTACCGCATCAAGGCGCAGGAGGAACTCGCCGCGAAGCTCGCCTCCATCAGCGGCATGGACAACGCCTTCTTCTGCAATTCCGGATGCGAGGCCAACGAGGCGGCCATCAAGCTCGCGCGCCTCGCCGGGCACAACCGGGGCATCGAGTCGCCATCGATCATCGTGATGGAACATGCCTTCCACGGCCGCACGCTCGCGACCCTGTCGGCCACCGGAAGCCGCAAGGTGCAGGCGGGGTTCGAGCCCCTGGTCTCGGGCTTCGTGCGCGTGCCTTTCAACGACATCGAGACGGTGCGCCAGGTCGCCGCGCGCAACACGAGCGTGGCGGCGGTGCTGGTCGAACCCATCCAGGGCGAGGGCGGCATCAACGTGTCGGCGCTGGAGTACCTGCGCGCGCTTCGCGAACTGTGCGACCGGCAGGGCTGGCTGCTGATGCTGGACGAGGTGCAGTGCGGCATCGGCCGCACGGGGAAGTGGTTCGTCTATCAGCACGCCGGATTCCTGCCCGATGTGATGACGCTGGCGAAGGGCCTCGGATCGGGCGTACCGATCGGCGCCTGCCTCGCCCGCGGGCCGGCCGCCGCGGTGTTCAAACCCGGCAGCCATGGCTCCACGTTCGGCGGCAACCCGCTCGCCTGCGCCGCGGCGCTGGAGACGCTGCGCATCGTCGAGGACGAGGGTCTGCTCGAGAACGCGCTCGCGATGGGCGCGATCATCCGCGACGGCCTGGCGGCGGAGCTCGCGGGCGTGCCGGGCGTGCGCGAGATCCGCGGCCGGGGCCTGATGCTGGGCATCGAACTGGAGCGCGCCTGCGGCGACCTGGTGAACAGGGCGCTCGACCGGGGTCTGCTCATCAACGTCACCATGGACAACGTGATCCGGCTGCTGCCACCGCTGGTGATCGCCGAGTCCGAGGCGCGCCAGGTCGTCGCCACCCTGGCGCCGCTGGTGCGGGAATTCCTCGCCAGGCCCGAAGTCCGGGTCGCCGCCAAGGGATGAGCGGCCCGACCGCGGGTCGACGGCGGTGGATGGCGGCTTGATGCGGCAATGCAGGCATCGCACGAGAGCGCAATGAAGGCGCGCCATTTCCTGCAGTTCAAGGACTTCACACGCGAGGAGTTCGAGTACCTGTTCGCCCGGACCCGGTGGATCAAGGATGCGTTCCGCGCCTACCGGCAGTACTGGCCGCTCACCGACCGCACGCTGGTGATGGTCTTCGAGAAGCAGTCCACGCGCACGCGCCTGTCGTTCGAGGCCGGCATGCACCAGCTCGGCGGTTCGGCGATCTACCTCAACACCCGCGACTCGCAGCTCGGCCGCGGCGAGCCGGTCGAGGACGCCGGCCAGGTCATCTCGCGCATGAGCGACCTGGTGATGATCCGCACCTTCGAGCAGGAGATGGTGGAGTGTTTCGCCGCGAATTCGCGCGTACCCATCATCAATGGCCTCACCAACGAATATCACCCCTGCCAGATCCTGGCCGATGTATTCACCTTCATCGAGCAGCGCGGTTGCATCCAGGGCAAGACCGTGGCCTGGGTGGGCGACAGCAACAACATGTGCAACACCTGGCTG
>JADLDQ010000529.1 GCA_020846575.1 Burkholderiales bacterium | reverse complement strand
TCCACATCCGTGCCGAAGGACTGCGCCTCCCAGTTCTTGCCGAAGCAGAGCACGCCCAGGTACGCGGCGGTCAAGAGCGGCGGCAGCAGGGCCGCCAGCGCCGAGTTGAAGACCCAGCCGTAGAAGAAGTTGCCCGCCACGGCGACGGCCAGCGCCAGAAAGAGCGCGCCGAAGCCCAGCACCAGCACCGGCCAGTCGTAGGGATCGCCCGCGAAGGCTACGGACGTGTGCCGCACCGCGAGCAGGAAGGCGATCGCCCAAACCCAGTACGCGACCAGCAGCGCGCCGGCCACGCCCACGAACTTCCCCAGCACGAACGTCGGGCGGCCGACCGGCTTGCTGACCACCGTCAGCACCGTCTGGCTCTCGATCTCGCGGCTGAAGACCCCCGTCGCGGTGAACGCCGCCAGCAGCAGGCCGCCCAGGAACAGCGTCCCCAGACCCAGGTCCGTCAGCAGCTTGTTCTCTTCGGAAAACCCGTAGCCCGTAATCGCCGGGTTCAGCGCCAGCAGCGCCAATGTTCCCAGCAGCAGCACGGCATAGACCGGCTGGCGGATCGATTCCGTGAAGGTGTTGCGCGCCACGCTCCTGAGGGCCGACAGCATCGTTCTCGTGTCCGTTCGGGGCTCGGTTCCGTGGAGGATACTACGTTCCACGCGCTTGTCAGTTCGCGGAAAACCCGCTTCGGGGGGCGTGCATGACCGGCGACCCGCAAGCCTTCCGCCGCGCCGCCGCGTGCGCCGCCGCCGGCCTGGGCGTCCAGGCGCTCGTCGCCACAGTCCTGGGCGCGCTGGCCCTGTGGACCGACGCGCCGGCCGCCTATTGCGTGGCCTGGGCCGCCTGCGCCGGCCTCGCGCCGTGGCTGATGCTGCTGCTCCTCTATCAGCAGCGCCGCATCGAACGCCTCGAACTGATGGATGTCGAGAAGCTCGGCACGGCCTCCGCGGCCGCCGCGGACCGCTCGATCTTCGAGCGCACGCAGGAAGACCTCTCCGCCGCGCGCCGCCGCGTGAAGGCGCTCTACCGCTGGGGCCTGCCCGGCGCGAGCCTGCTCACCGGCGCGTACCTGCTCGGCATGGGCGCGTGGCTCTTCCGCGCCAACCTGGATTACTTCGCCGCCGGCGCCGGCGACCTGCCGCGAATGAGCCAGGCCGGCGCGGCGCTGGCCGTCTCCGGCGGCCTCGCGTTCGTCGCGTTCCTGATCGGGCGCTACCTGCTGGGCATGGCCGAACAACCCGAGTGGCAACTGTTGCGCGGCGGCGCGGGGCACCTGATGTACGCGGTCGCCGGCACGGTGCTGCTGGCCGCCGGCTACGCGTCGGCGCACTTCGAATCGATGAGCGTGCTGCAGTACGCCGCGCTGCTGGTGCCGCTGGCGATGGGCCTGGTCGGCGTAGAGGTTCTCGTGTGGCAGCTGCTGGACCTCTACCGCCCGCGCCGCACCGGCGAGGAGCCGCGGCCGGCCTTCGACTCGCGCCTGCTGGCGTTGCTGGGCCG
>JADLDQ010000528.1 GCA_020846575.1 Burkholderiales bacterium | reverse complement strand
CCGCCACGGTGATCTCGGTGCCGATCGGCCTGCTGACCGCGGTGTACCTCGTCGAGTACGGCGATGAGTCCCGGATGGCCAAGGGCATCCGGTTCCTGGTCGACGTGATGACCGGCATCCCCTCCATCGTCGCCGGCCTCTTCGCCTATGCGCTGTTCGTCCTCTTCTTCGGCGAGGGCGTCCACATGGGCGTCGGCGGCGGCGTGGCGCTGTCGCTGCTGATGATCCCCATCGTGGTCCGCTCCGCCGAGGAGATGCTGAAGCTGGTGCCGGCCGACCTTCGCGAGGCGTCGTACGCGCTCGGCGTGCCGAAGTGGAAGACCGTCGTACGCGTCGTGCTGCCCACCGCGATGGCCGGCATCATCACCGGCATCACCCTCGCCATCGCACGGGTGATCGGCGAGACCGCGCCGCTGCTGATCATCGCCGGGTCCACCGACTCGGTGAACTTCAACCTGTTCCACGACCAGATGATGACCCTGCCGGTCTTCATCTACTACAGCTACACCCAGCCGGGCAGCCAGCCCGAGATCATGCAGGGCATGGCCTGGGGTGCTGCCCTCGTGCTGATCGTCGTGGTGATGATCCTCAACCTGGCCGCACGGCTGGCCGGCCGGCTCTTCGCGCCCAAGAAGAGCTGACATCATGAGAATGAGAGCGAACTGATGGCCAAGAGCATCGACATCTCCGACCTGAACGTCTACTACGGTGACTTCATCGCCGTGGAGGGCGTGTCGATGACCATCCCCGCGCGCTCGGTGACCGCGCTGATCGGGCCGTCCGGCTGTGGCAAGTCCACCTTCCTGCGCACCCTCAACCGGATGCACGAGGTCATCCCCGGCGCCCGCGTCGAGGGCAAGATCGTCGTCGACGGCCAGGACCTCTACGACCCGGCGATCGACCCGGTCGAGGTACGCCGGATGGTCGGCATGGTCTTCCAGCGGCCGAACCCCTTCCCGACGATGTCGATCTACGAGAACGTCCTGGCCGGCCTGCGACTGAACAGCAAGCGGATGCCGAAGGCGACCGCCGACGAGATCGTGGAGAGGTCTCTGCGCGGCGCCAACCTCTGGACCGAGGTCAAGGACCGGCTCTCCAGGCCGGGCACCGGCCTCTCCGGCGGTCAGCAGCAGCGGCTCTGCAT
>JADLDQ010000362.1 GCA_020846575.1 Burkholderiales bacterium | reverse complement strand
GCCTCATGCCGGCTGCGATCGGATCCTTGAAACTGCTGCCGGTGCTCTTCGGCGGCGCGCTGCTGCTTGGCGGGGCTGCGCTGGCGCAGGCGCCGCAGGCCTTTCCGGTGCCAGGAAAGCCCATCCGCATCGTCATTCCGTCGCCGCCGGGCGGACCTGCGGACATCTTTGCGCGTGCTCTCGGAGCGCACCTCGGCGCGCCGCTGGGCAATACGGTCATGATCGTGGAGAGCAGGCCCGGCGGCGCCAGCGTCCCGGCCGCCCTGGCAGTCGCGCGGGCGAGTGCGGACGGGCATACCCTGATGCTGACGATCAACACCACGCACACGCAAGTGCCGCACATGTTGGCGAAGCCGCCCTACGATCCGTTCAAGGACTTCACGCCGGTGACCCAGGTATACCGTGGGGGCACCATCCTGGTGGCCCACCCGTCGGTCGCCGCCCGCGATCTTCGCGAACTGGTCGAAGCCAGCAAGGTGCAGGGCCCGCTGCCCGCGGCGTCGCCCGGGCCCGGCACCAACAGCCACCTTTACATCGAGATGCTGAAGCTCGATTACGGCGCGCGGCTGGAGCATGTCCCCTACAAAGGCTCGGCCGATGCGACCCGCGACCTGCTGGCCGGCTTCGTGCGCGTGCTGTTCGAATCTCCGGCGACTGCCATCAGTCACATCCGGGCCGGACGTCTGAAAGCGCTCGCGGTGACCGGCAAGTCCCGCTTCGCCGCGCTGCCCGATGTGAAGACCGCAACTGAACTCGGCTTTCCGGCGCTCGAGATCACCGGTTGGATGGGATTCTTCGCGCCCGCGGGCCTGCCGCCGGAGGTGCTCGGCCGGCTCAATGCCGCGCTGGTGGCGGCGATCCGGCACCCCGAGGTGCGCGCGAAGTTCGAGCCGCTGGGACTGGAGATGACCGGAACGAGCGCGGCCGAGTTCCAGGCGATCGTGCGCAGCGATCACGAAGCCTGGGGTCGCATCATCCGCGCCATCGGCGCGCGTCTGGATTGAGCGCGCGAGCGAGCCCCTGGAGCCGTCCATCGCCATGCGCCTCGACCGCATCGAGGCGCTCGTGCGGCGCTCGCGCGGCGCTCGCGCGCCGGCTCGAACCGGCGCCGCGTAGCGCACCGGCGGGTGCAGCGCCACCCCGGCGCTGCGCCGCGTCCAGTGCCTGGACAGTAGCGCCAGCTTCGAGATCGAGCCGGCGGCGGTCATCGCCCCTTTGCCGCTGGCCGTGAGCAATGGCGCGCCGAACGCCGGCACTTGTTGCAGGACTGCGCTCAGGCCCCGCCAGCCGCCGCCGGTCTGGTTTCCATCAATCCGGCTTGAGGCCTGCGAACCTGACCACCTTGGCCCATTTCTCGGTTTCCTTTGCGAGGAAAGCGCCGAAGTCGGCGGGCGTGCCAGTGAACGGTTCGCTGCCGAGGCTCGCGAGCCGCGCCAGCACCGCGGGATCCGCGAGCACGGAATTGGTCTCGTTGTTGAGCCGCTCGACGACCTCGGGCGGGGTCCCCTTTGGGGCGCCGATGCCCAGCCATCCCGTCACCGCGTATTCCGGAACCGTCTCCGCAACGCAGGCAATGTCCGGCAGGGATTTCACGCGCCGGGCCGTCGTCACAGCGAGCGCGCGCAGCTTGCCGCTCTTGATCAGCGGCAACACCGAGGGCAGCGCGTTGAACAGCAGCTGCGTCTCGCCGGTCATCAGCGACGTGTTGGCCGCGGGCGCCCCGCGATAGGGCACGTGCACCACCTCGATTCCGGTCATCATCCGGAACAATTCGCCGGCGAGATGGCTCAGGTTTCCGGCGCCGCTCGAAGCCATATTGAGCTTGCCCGGTTTGGCCTTGGCAAGAGCGACGAACTCGGCGACCGTCCTGGCCGCGCTCGAGGGATTGACCAGCATCGCAAACGCATCGTGGTTGATGCTGGCCACCGGCGCGATATCCTTCAGGAGGGCGATGTCCTGCTTTTCGTAGAGCGTTGCATTGACCGCGTGCGGGGTTGCAATCAACAGAAGCGTGTGGCCATTCGCCGGCGCCCGCGCGACCGCTTGAAGGGCGAGATTGCCGCCGGCGCCCGGCCGGTTATCGATCACGATCGGTTGGCCGAGTCTCGGCGACAGCGCCTGGGCGATGACGCGCCCGACGATGTCGGGGGAGCCGCCGGGCGGCACGAAGACCTCCAGCGTGATCGGCCGCGATGGATAGGCCTGCGCGCGCCCCGGTTGCGGCGCGCTCGCGAGCGCCGCGCCGCCCGCAATGCTCAGGAATCGCCGGCGGGACATTCGCATGGCTGCCTCCTCGGTTCCCCGTTGCGTTCGAGAGTATAGCCGCGTGGCTCGGGGTGGTTCGCCTTGGAAGGTCACGGGCGGCGCAAGAGCTTCGTGAAGCGCGCGGCACTGCGCCTCGGGGCTCGCGCAGGCCGACATTGCGCACGCGCTACAATTCGGCGCCTCCCGCCCCGATCGCTTCCCGCACACCTTCTGTCCCGATCGCTTCCCGCACACCATCACACGCCGTGACCACCGTTCCCGAGCGTACGACCCCAAACCACGGCGCCCCCGACCTCACCGGCCGCGTCGCCATCGTCACCGGCAGCTCGCGCCGCACCGGTCGCGTGATCGCCGGAAAGCTCGCCGCCGCCGGCGCCTCGGTGGTGAGCAACGGCCGCCAGGCGCGCGCCGAGGCCGAGGCGGTGGCACGCGAGATCGAGGCGATCTGCGGCGCCGGCCGCGCCCTCGCCTTCATGGGCGACGTGGGCGAGCCGGGCACGGCCGAATCGATGGTCGCGGCCTGCGTCGAGCGCTTCGGTCGACTGGACATCCTGGTGAACAACGCCTCGGTGAGAAAGCTCGCGAGCCTGGAGACCATCACCATGGACGTCTGGCGCGACGTGTTGCGCACCACGCTGGATGGAACGCTCCTGTGCTGCCGCGCCGCGGCGCCGCACCTGGCGAGGGGCGACGGCGGCACCATCGTCAACATCGGCGGCGTCTCCGCGCACACGGGCGCGAAGAACGCGGTGGCCACCGTCACCGCCAAATCGGGACTGCTCGGCCTCACCCGGGCGCTCGCCCACGACCTGGGGCCGATGGGCATCACCGTCAACGTCGTCGCGCCCGCTTCGATGATCCACGGGGAGGACGACCCGCAGCGCATCCGCACGCTGCGCTCGTTCTACAAGCACGAGAACATCCCGCTCGGGCGCAGCGGCACGGTGGACGAGATCGCCGGCGCGGTGGTGGCGCTGTGCGGTCCGGCCTGGCGTTACATGACCGGGCAGGTGATCCACATCAACGGCGGCGTGTTCTTCGGCAACTGAGCGCCAGCACCCGGGCGCCGCTCGGCAGGCGAGGGGGAGGATCCATGGAAGAGATACAGGCGACGGCCGCCCATGAAGGCCGGCGGTACGCGGTCGCGGGCCGCATCGAGCCGCGCTTCGCGGCGGTGCGCGATATCTTCACCGACAACTTCGCCAGGGGCCTGGAACTGGGCGCCTGCGTTGCGGTGACCGTGGACGGCAAGCCGGTGGTCGATCTCTGGGGCGGCTACGCCGATCCGGGCTTCGAGCGGCCGTGGCAGGAGAATTCCATCGTCTGCATGATGTCGGTGTCCAAGGCGGTGAGCGCCCTGTGCGTGTGGATGCTCGCCGATCGCGGCCGCATCGACATCGACGCGCCGGTGGCGCGCTACTGGCCCGAGTTCGCACAATCGGGCAAAGAAGACCTGAAGATCAGGCACGTCATGGATCACCGCGCCGGCATGGCGGTGATCACCGAGCCGGTGCCGCGCGGCTCGGTGTACGACGCGGCGCTCATCACCGCCGCACTCGCCAGGCAGCCCTGCGCCTGGAAACCCGGCGAGGACGCGGGCTATCACGTCCTCACCCAGGGCTTCCTCCTCGCCGAGCTGGTGCGGCGCGTGAGCGGCGCGACGCTCGGGGAATTCTTCCGCAGGGAATTCGGCGCGCCGCTCGGCCTGGACTACCACATCGGCCTGAAGCCCGAGGAGATCGCGCGCTGCGCCGAGTTCCACATGCCGCCGTCCTGCCACCTGCGCAGCGTCATCCGCGAGGCAAAGGGCAAGGACGGCGTCTTCTGGCAGCCGCTCTCACCGGACGAGGACTTCAATTCGCCCCGCTGGCGCGCAGCCGAGATCCCTTCCGCCAACGGCCACGGCAACGCGCGCGCGGTGGCGCGCCTGTACGGGGCCATCGCCCGCGGCGGAACGCTGGAGGGCGTGAAGCTGATGAGTCCCGAGGTCATCGCCCGCATGAGCGCCGAGCAGCACAACCTCAAGGAGCGCTACCTCGGCCGGCACTACCACCAGGCGCTGGGCGTAGTGCTGAACACGAAACCCAACGCGTGGATGGGTCCCAACCCGCGCGCCTTCGGCCACCAGGGCGCGGGCGGCGCGATCGGCTTCGCAGACCCCGACGCCAGGGTCGGTTTTGCCTACGCGATGAACCGCTTTCACGAGGACGTCACGGTGCCCACGCGCGCCGCGATGATCGAGGCGGTGTACGAGGCCCTCGGGGGCCGGTGACGGTCACCAACGAAGAGCCGGCAGCCCGATCTTCCCCGGCAGCGCAGCGCGGACGAGGCGGGCCGCGGCGTGCGCCTCGGCGCGCGGCGCTCGCCCGCCGCGCCATCTCGATTCCGGCGAGCACCACCAGGCCGCCCGCGACTTGCCGGGCGCCGAGGGGCTCGGCGAGCAGCACCCAGGCGAAGGCCGCGGCCATCACCGGCTGCAGGAGCAGCCCGACCGAGGCGAAGTTCGACGGCAGGTGCGCGAGCGCGCAGGCGATGAGCCCTTGCCCGCCCGCCGCGTCCGGCAGGCGCCGTGTGCTATTGCCTGCGCCCCGGGGTGTACTGGAAGAAGACGCCGATCGCATTGACGGTGTAGTCCTGCGGACCCGCGCCCAGGAACACGCCCGCGCCGCCCGCGAACACCAGCGGCATGTCCGCGTAGTGCAAATACTTCGCCATGGCCTTCTCGAGGCGAGGGAACACCCGCAGCG
>JADLDQ010000527.1 GCA_020846575.1 Burkholderiales bacterium | reverse complement strand
GAGCGCGCCATCCGGTCCCAGCGCGAGCTGTCCGATCAAGCCGATCTGCGCGAGCAGCGCGGGCTGACCCTCCTGGATCGTGCAGCAACCCGCCGCGCCGGAGGCGGTCCACTCGGTCACCTTCGTGATGTTCCCATCCGACCCGATGCGCCGGATGCGGTATCCGGAGCCGTCGGCCAGGTACAGCGCTGCATCCGCGCCGCGCACGATCGACATCGGGCTCTTGAGCAGCGCCGCGACCGCCGGCCCGCCGTCCCCGCTCGTGCCCGGCGCCCCGGGGCCCGCGATCGTGCGGATGGTCCCGTTCGCATCGATCCGCCGCACCCGATGGTTCTCGGTATCGACCACGACGAGCGCGCCGTCGCGCTCCACGAGGAGCCCCCGCGGCTGCCGCAGCTTCGCCGCGGTCGCCGGGCCGCCGTCCCCCGCGAAGCCCGCGGTTCCATCGCCCGCGACCGTCGAGATCACCCCGTCCGTGCCGACGCGCCGGATCCGGTGGTTCTCCGTATCGGCGATGTACACCACGCCGTCGGTCCCCACGGCCACGCCGAACGGCGCCTTGAGCTGCGCCTGCGTCGCCGGCCCGCCGTCGCCGCCGAAGCCGGCGACCCCGGTCCCTGCGACCGTCGAGATGATCCCGCCCGGCGAGACCTTGCGCACGCGACTCGCCTGATCCGCGATGTAGAGGCTTCCATCCGGACCCATCGCGAGCCCGCGCGGCACCTGGAGCTGCGCCTGCGCCGCCGGCCCGCCGTCGCCCGTCGAGCCGGAGACGCCCGTGCCCGCGACCGTCGAGATGATCCCGCTCGGCGAGACCTTCCGGATCCGGCTGTGTCCCGTGTCGCTGAGGTACACGCTGCCGTCGGGCGCGGCCACGACCCCCGAGGGCGTATCGAGCACCGCATTTCGCGCGGGCCCGCCGTCGCCGAGCGACCACCCGCCGAGGCCGCTCCCGGCCACCGTGGTGACCGTCCCGCCGAGCGCCTCGGCCCGCCGCCTGCGGCCGTCGCCGAGATAGATCGCCTTGCCGATCGGGTCATACACGTGGTGCACGGTCAGCGTCCACCCGCCGAGCCCGAGCGGCTGGGCCAGGAATGCGCCCATCGTCCCGCGCCAGTCCTTCCAGAGCGTGACCTCGCTGCGCGTCCAGCTGCCCGAGATGGGGATCCCCGACGCGTTCAT
>JADLDQ010000361.1 GCA_020846575.1 Burkholderiales bacterium | reverse complement strand
TTCAGGCTGCTGCCGAGCAGCGGCAGGTCCTGGTTCCAGGCGGTATCGATCCGATCATGGAGGTCGCTCACCAGCGCCTTGCCGTCGGAAAAGGCCTGGGTTGCCAGTTCAACAGGGTCCACGAGACCCAGGCTGATGAGGTTGCGCGCCGTGGCCTTGGTATCGAGGAGCAACCCGGTGGAGAGCGCCGCCGTCGCGTAGCCCTCCACCCCGAGGAGCCGGAGAAGTTGCCGCTGGGAATATTCGTTGTGGACGATGTCCGTGTGCGCGACGGGACTGCCCGCGGCCGCGGTTGCGATCTCGAACAGGACCTCGGAGTCGTCCGGATTCTTCAAGCCGGCGAAGCCGTCACGGGCCGAGTTGGTTGCAACCGTCCCGTCGCCCCCGGTTGGATTGTTCTTGAACTCGTACCACGGCTCGTTCGGCGCGGGCAGGCGGCCGATCACGCTGCTGAACGGCAGGATCTCGTTCTGCGCTCCGAAGGCAGGATCGACACCGGTGTGCCGTATGGCGATGTCGGGCGTGTCGACCGCGGCGCTGTACACGACGTAGGTCGCCGCTGCCGTGCCGACGAACGGGGCCGCGCCGAGCGCGTTCAGGTCCAGCAGCAGGTCGTTGCCTCCGGAGGCAGCATCCAGCGCCGCCAGAACCTCGATGCCGTCGTCCAGGTCGTCTAGGAATGGGTAGACGGCCAGGAGGTTTTCCAGGGTCGCGATGTAGTGGGCGATGAATTCGACCTCGCCCGGCAGCGCCGCGGTCGAGATGCTCGTACCGTCCGGATTGCTGATGGGATGGCCGCTCTTGACCAGTTCGTAGGCCTTGTCGACCATCGTGGCCAGTGCACGGGTGGCGGATTTCAGGCTGAAGTCGTTGCCGAGCATGCCGAAGGGTGCACCCGTGCCCTGGTTGGGAACGCCGGTCTGGATCAGCGTGTTGACCGGGAGCAGGTTGTCACCCGGGTGGTCGTAGGCCGGGCTTTGCAGGTAGCTGCGCGCGACCAGGCCGCCGGTGCTGTGGGTAATGATGTCTACCGAATTCGCCGCCGCCCCGGTGAGAGCCTGCCAGTGGGTGGCGGCCTGATCCATCCAGTAAGCGAGATAGTCCAGACCCGAATCGAAGCTGTCTGTCGCCCAGTCCCGGATGGAAGCGGCGGTGACATCCGAGAGCACGCCATCGTCGGCCCCGTCCGCCGTTACGGCCACGGGAACGCGCCAGTCCCAGAGCGACACGTAGAGCGTTCCATCCACCCCCGCCCGGTTGGTGCCGTCGCTGTACCCGGTATTCACCAGCGTCTGGACGATATCCGAATAGGCGTTGGCGAGCGGCTCCAGCACGAGCTTGGCCGGGTCGATGCCCCGGGTCAGGAACCAGTGCTGCAGCGGGTCGCCCGGCAGGGAGGTATCGGCGTTGGTTCCCCCGAACCCGGGGATGAAAAGAACCGGCCGATCGATGAAGTTATCCACGCCGCTGTACACCGGTGTACCGGAGGCGCCAGCTTGGTTCACGACGGCGTCGAATCCGTCCTGCCCGTCGAAAGCGACCGGCGTCGTGGTTCCCGAAACGATCACCAGACGGTCATCGCCGCCGCCGCCGTCGAATTGAACCGGCAGCCCATAGGCGCTGTCCACCGTGAGCTGGTCGGCGGCGGATCCGCCCGCGATGACATCGACATTGCTGAACGTGATCGTCGGTCCGCCGGAAATGGCCAGACTGCCGCCGCTCGCCGAATTCAGGTTCCATACGGCATTGGCATCGGGACCGACGATGGTGATGGTCGCCGCCGCGTTGCCGATGATGTTGGTAATACCGGATACGCCAGTGGCATCGTCACCGGTCCCCTCGCCGGCTGCGGAACCCACCGAGACACCCGAGCCGCTGATCGTCAGGTCACCGTTCGGGGCGACCGCGATGGTGATCGTCCTGCCGTCGTTCAACGCGCCGGCCGCGATGTCCGGCACGACTAAGTCCAGATCCGGTTGCGCGGTTGCGGTGGCTACCACAGCCACGCCGGGAACGAGCGTCTCCGGCCGTTGCTCGAGCGAAATCCGCTCCCCTTCGGACAGGGACTTCGCCATGATGGCCCGCCCGCTGTCATTTCCGAGACCCAGCACGTGGCCGACTTCGTGCAGCAGGACGGTGAGCAGATCCATGCGGCCGTAGGCCGGGCCGCCTGGAATTGCTGCGACGCGGTAGGGAGCGGCGGTCTGCGCAAACTCCGAAGCGTCTTCAGGAGTGGCATCCACGAACCAGCCGCGACCTGCTGCAGTGCTATCGAGTGAGATCTGACGCGCGGCTGCGACTCCCACCTGGGCACCGGAGAGATCGGTGATGTCGAGCGTGAGGCCGGCGAGGCGCTCGGCTGCGTTCTCGACAAGGCCCGAGGCGATCCAGAGTCGAACCGCGCGCTCGAGGATGGGAGCCGGCACGCCGCCGCTCAGGGCACCATCAGCCCCGGGTGAAGCCTCGATTTCATCGCCGAGTTTCCCCGCCGCCAGCAGGTTGGAAACGTGCGACAGCCCCCCTTCGCCCTGGGAGGCCGAATTGCTGAAACTCAACTCATTGGATTGAAGAGAATCTTCCGCGACCCGCGCGCAAGGCGAGGCCTCGTTGGCGGGGGGACCGCGTGGCAGTGGGGTGGTATCGGCAACGCTCGCGAACGAACCTTGGGAATCGGCCAAGGGCAGCGGCGAGTCGCTCTCGAGGCCGATGCTCTGTGGGATTACCCTCCGAGTCCCAGCACGCTCGAAAACCGCCGCCTGCGAGTTCTTGTCGGCGGCGATTTCCGGCGTTGAATCCGCCAGACCCTGCGGGTCGATCGCCGGCGCTTCCGAGGCCGAGTCCGCGGCGTCGGCGGAGTCTGTGCGCCAGCTCGCGGGCCACTCGACGCTCGGGCTCGCCGGCGTTTGTGCGCCGCCAGAATCTGCGCGGATAACCGCCGAAATTTCAGCGCTCGTGGCGGCGTCGATCTGCTCGATCGAGGCGGCGATATCCTTGCCGGGTCCATCGTTGCCTTGATCGTCGATCAGCGATCGGAGGACCTGCGAAACGACGATCGAGTCGGCGGAAAGAAGGACTCGTGGCTCGAGGGTCTCGAGCCGGAACTTTCCCTGCCGCTCGGCCCTGCTCGCGTGCGACGTTTCCGCGTCCGACCCGGGCGCGGGCACACCTTCCCTCGAGCGGTTTCGAAACCAGCGCAGCAACTGCATCCCCTCCGTACCAGGAATCGCCGCGTGTTACGAGAAGGCGACCGACTCTGGTATGAGGCGCAAGCTACCCCGTTGATCAGGTTGTTGCAACAGAGAATGAGAAATTAAGCGAAGAGCATTTAATCAATTGAATGAACTCGGAGTCATATCGAATTGAAACGCTTTAGGAACCGCCTTTACGACTCAAACTGAAAATGAGCTTGCACCATTGAGTGACTGTTCGTGAGCCACCCTTGCTTCACTTCATCGGCAGTCCTGCCCCTGTCGCTTCACGATTCCCTACGAAGTGGCCATGGTCTTTCCTCGCGGCGCAACGTGCCGGATCAGACGCTGACGGGATTCGCATCCAGCGCCGCTCGCAGTCCGTGCCGGGTCGACCACGTCGAAGCGGAGCATCTTGTCGCCCTCGTTCTACCGAGTGCCCTCGGTGCCCCTGAAAGGCGGGCCGCGTTGCAACTGGCCGGAATGCAGGCCGGTGACGCGGTCGATGGAATCGATGCTGCCTTCCTGATGCCGCCTTCCTTCGCCTGCCCCCCGCAGGCCGTTGCACTTCCGGGCGAGGGATGCTCAGCCGGCAGGGCGGCTTACGGCCCCGGACCCGCGCGGCATCACGAACAGCAGCAGGTTGGCCACCACGATGGTGACAGTGACGTAGTAGAAAGCCGCACCCAGCCCGAAACCGTCCGCGACAGCGCCGGCAAGCGCCGGGGACACCGCCGAGCCGAGCGACTGCGCGCCGAACAGGATGCCGATGCTGGTGCCGCCCATGGTGGCAGGCGCCGAATCCAGCATCCAGGCCTGCAACACGGCGCGGGTCGAATACAGGAAGAAACCGAGCACGGACACGAAGAAGACGAAGGCGGGCGAGGCCCCCGCGACCGCCATCAGAAACAGCAGCGCCGCGGTCATGGCCATGGAGGTCATCATGATGCGCCGCGGCCCGATCCGATCCGACAGGTGGCCGGCGACCGGGGCCGCCGCGACCCCGGCCGCCTGCATCACGAACAGGCAGGCCCCGACGGCGAACGGCGAAAAGCCCATCTCCCGGGCGAGAAACACTGGCAGGAATGTCAGTAGCGCGCTCTGGGTCATCGAGCGGAACATGGAACTCGACAGCAGTGCGGCCATCGCCCGGCTCCGCAGCAGCGCGACCAGGTCCGAGCCGAACTGGCGCGCGGTGCGCGGCCTGCGGCCGGACCGCGCCGCCGATTCCTCGCCGACGAGCCGCCAGGTACCGAGATAGACGAGGATCAGGCAGGCAATGACCACTCCGGGAGCAAGGTTCAACATCACGATTTCACGCCAGCTGAGCCAGGCGAGCAGCGCACCGATGGCCAGCGGCGCCACGGCGTCGCCGACGTTGCCGCCCATGCCGTGCAGGGACAGGACCAGTCCCTTGCGCTCGGGAAAACGGTTCGCGAGCGTCGGAATCGCCGCCGGATGCCACAGGTTGTTGCCGATACCCACCAGCGACACGCATGCGAGCAGCATCCAGTACTCGTGCGTGAAACCCATCAGGAGGTAGGGAAAGCCGATCCAGAACAGCGACAGCGCCAGCAGAAAGCCCTTTCTGCCCACGGTATCGACGAAGATGCCACCGGGCACGTTGGAGACCGCGCCGGCGATTGCCTGGCAGCTCATCACCAGGCCGATCTGGCTGTACGACAGGCCCAGCTCGCTGCCGATGAGGGGCAGCAGGATGTAGAACGTGGCCGGGTACCAGTGGGTGAGACCGTGCCCGAGCGTGACCAGCCACACCTCCCGGAACGAACCGGTGCGCGCCCCCGGAAGGGCCGACGCCGCCGAGACCGTGTTCATGTACCCCCTTGTGCTCCGAGAGCGAAAAGTGATTGATCTCGCGGAACCGAGCGGCTGGCCGCTGCGGCCCATGGCGGGCGAGCGCGCCACACGGCGCATGACCGGGGATTTTGCATCAACCTCTCACTGGTGAACGGTTTCCTGCCGCGTCTGGTCGCTTTCTTGCGTCCGCCGGCGCCGGCAGGTCCCGGGGATCAGACGGGTCCGCGACGGGCTCATCCTCGGCAGGCGCGGGCAAGGAGGACGCCAGGCGCTTCAACGCGCGGCACCCGCGGGTCGCCCGATGCGCATGGCAAACAGGTACGCGACGAACAGCAGCACGAGCACCACGACGCCCGAGGCGAGCCCGAAGCCCTCCCGGGGCGCGACGGATTCGGGCAGCAGGAACTTCGCGGCACCCAGCGCCGCGATGGCGAGGCTCAACACGCCGATCGCCCCGCTCATGACGCGCGAGGCGAGCACCGCCCGGCGCTCGGCGCGCCGCACCAGCCGCGCGACCCACCACCCGTTGAGTGCGTCGATCGCCATCATGCCGGCCATGAACACCAGCCCCAGCACCACCGCGAATCCCCAGCCCGAAAGGTGCGTGGCCGTCATCGAGAACAGCGCCGCCTGGCTCCAGGTTTCGAAGGAGATCGCGAACGCCGCGCCGATGGCGGCGATCACCACCGGGCGGTTCGGCCGCGCGAGGCGCACCAGCCAGCGCACCTTGAGCCCCGTCGACAGCGCGAGCCCGTCGCGGGAACGCAGCGCGGCCGCGAGGTTGGCCAGGCCCAGCGCGGCGAGAAACGCGATCGAGATCGCCGCGCCCGCGCTCTCCAGCCAAGCGGGCGCCACCCACTCGGTCGTTACCGCCGCCGCCACGCCGGACACCAGCGTCACGACCAGCCCGTGACCGAGCGAGAACAGGCACCCGCACCAGCGTGCCAGGCGGAGGCGCTCGGCGGCGTTGAAGCGCGTGAGGCTGTCGATGGCGGCGAGATGGTCCGGATCCAACCCGTGCTTGGCGCCCAGCAGGAAGGCGATGGTTGTCAGAGCGAGCCAGTTCTGCAGCAGGGCTGATTCCATGAAAAACCCGATCGACCAGCCGCGCTCGCCGCGGCCCGGCGCCGCGCGATGCCGTGCGCAGCGGTCGCAGTTTATCGCGCGGGGAAACGCGCACGGGCCGGGCTTGCCGGGAAGGCAGCGCAGAAACCCGCGCGAACGAATGACGCAGATCGGCAGTGCTATCATCACCCACGGTGGACAGCGAATACCGGCCGCCGCCCGGAGTGCGCGATGCCCGAGCCGAGTAGCGCGCGCGAGCCGTTCAGGGTCCGTCTCCGGGGCCGCGGCGGTCATTCCAATCTTGCACGGCACCCGTCCGGGTTCGGAGCCTCGCAGCAGGCGAGGCAGGTGCGTGCGCGGGGGCTCGAACATGTTGCCCGATCTGTGCCGGCTCGACTGGACAGCGCTGTGGCGCGAGCTCACCGAGCGGGTCCGCCGCCCGGATGGCGATGCGCCGAGCGCGCGCAGCCGCAGGCGGGCCGTTGACAGCGGCGCACAGCCCGCCCGCGCCGATGCGCCCGCCGCCGCAACATCGGCGGACCGACCCGACGGACTGCTCGAGTTCGTCCTGGCGCGACTGCGGCCGGAGCACACGGTACTGGACATCGGCGCGGGCACGGGGCGCTATGCCATCGCCTTCGCCCGCGTCGCGCGAGGCGTCACCGCGATCGAACCCTCTGCGCCGGCGGCGGCGCTGCTGCACGATGGCGCGCGGGCGCTCGGCTTGAAGAATCTGGCACTCGTGGATGCCGCCTGGGAGGACGTGCGCATTGACCCGCACGACATCGTGTTCTGTTCGCACGCCATGTACGCCAGTCTGGACCTGCCGGGTTACGTGTCCAAGATGGATCGTCATGCGCGCGAACTGTGCATGCTCGTGATGCGGGTGCCCAGCCACGACGGGGTCATGCGCGAGCTGTCGTGCCGCATCCACGGACAACCCTACGACAGTCCGAATTTCTGGGTGGGCTACCACGTACTGTACGACATGGGCGTATACGCCAGCGTGGTGATGGAGCCGGGCGTGCGCCGCTGGACCGACCTCAGCATGGCGGATGCGATCGAGCGAGCACGCCGCCACCTGCGCATCGGACCCGGGGACCACGACGCGCTGATCCGCGCGACCCTCGCCCGTCGCCTGCGCCTGGAGGACGGCCGCTATCACTGGCCCGACGGCATGCGCTCGGCGCTGATGTGGTGGCGGCCCTCGCGCTGACTGCTCGGAGGCCGCCGCGCCGGGTCACTTGCCCGCACCTGTGCCGCAACCGCGGCGGTCCTGACACTCCGGGAAGAGCGCGCCGATGCAGCCAACGGCGCGAAACACAGCGGGTCGAGCGCAGAGCACATCGCGTGAAACCCCGCGGCTTGCATCCACGCCTGTGCACGCGCGCCGCGGGCGGCTAGCGCGCCGCTGCGTTCGGGAAGAACAACTGCTCGCCCCCGATCCGATAGTCCGCGATCGCTCTTTGCCCTTCGGAGGAAACGACCCAGTCGATGAACTGCTGGCCGGCGGCCTGCTTCACATGCGCATGCCTGGCTGGATTCACCAGGATGATGCCGTACTGATTGAAGAGCCTGCGGTCGCCTTCGACGGCGATACGCAGGTCGCCCCGGTTCTTGAAGGCGAGCCAGGTGCCGCGATCGGCGAGCAGATACGCATTCAACGACGATGCCGTGTTGAGTGCAGGCCCCATGCCGGAGCCCGTCTCGCGGTACCAGTTGCCCCTGCCCGACACCGGGTCGACTCCGGCCAGCTTCCACAAGCGCAGTTCGGCGGCATGGGTGCCGCTCTTGTCGCCGCGCGAGACGAACGGCGCTTTCGCGGCCTGTATCGCCCGGAGCGCGGCCACGATGTCGCGCCCGCCCGCCACCTTGGCGGGATCCGACTTCGGCCCGACCAGGATGAAATCGTTGTACATGACTTCGTTGCGGCGAAGGCCGTAACCGCCGGCGACGAACTTCTCCTCAGCGGCCGGATCGTGCACGAACACCACGTCCGCATCACCGCGCCGCGCCATGTCGAGTGCCTGCCCGGTGCCCAGCGCCACCACGCGCACCTGAATCCCGGACTTTTTCTCGAACACCGGCAGCAGGTGCCTGAACAGGCCCGACTGCTCGGTGGACGTGGTCGAGGCGACGGTGATGAAGCGATCGGCGGACCATCCCGGCGCGGCGATCACCGCGGCGGCGGCGGCGCCGATCCTAGTATGGACGCAGTGTTTCAATGCCATGGCAGCTCTCCGCGAATGAAGGCGACCGCCTCGGACGAGGACGGATGCCGAAAGAAATCGTCGATCCCGGCGCGTTCGACGAGGCGCCCCCGGGCGAGGAACAGCACCTCGTCGCCCAGTCGTCGCGCCTGCCCGAGATTGTGGGTTGTCATGATGATCTTGGTGCCGGCCTCGTGGATGTCCTGGATCACGCTCTCGACCTCGCGGCTGGCCGCGGGATCCAGGTTGGCGGTCGGCTCGTCGAGGAACAGCACCGCTGGTTCCACTGCCCTGGCGCGAGCGAGCGCGAGGCGCTGCTGCTCCCCGCCCGAGAGCACCCGTGCCGAGCGTTCGGCGACCGAGGCGAGCCCTACCGTGTCGAGCGCAGCGCGCGCCCGCGCCAGCCGCTCGCGCCTGGGCACCCTGCGCAATGCCAGCGCGTGGGTGAGGTTGCGCAGCGCCGAGCGCCGCAGCAACACCGGACGCTGAAAGACCATCGCCTGCCGTGCGATGGAATCATCGCCGCGGCCCCAGCGCACGGCCCCTTCGCTCGGTATGAGCAGCCCGTGGCACAGCCGCAGCAGCACGCTCTTGCCGGCGCCGTTCGGCCCCAGGATCACGGTGCGCGTGCCGTGCGTGAACGTCGCGTCGACGCGATCGATGATGCGCCGGCCGGCGACCTCGAACGTCACGGATTCCAACACGAGCGGCAGCATCGGTCAGCCGTGGCGGCGCTGAACCGCCTCCTTGATCAGATAGGCGCTCGCGTTGAGCGCGAACACCAGCGTGATGAGTACGATACCGAGCGCAAGGGCGAGCGGAAGATCCCCCTTGCTCGTTTCCAGGGCGATCGTCGTGGTCATGACGCGGGTGACGCCGTCGATGTTCCCGCCGACGATCATGACCGCTCCGACCTCGGCGCTGGCGCGGCCGAGCCCGGCGAGGATCACCGTCAGAAGCGAGAACCGCGTATCCCACAGCAAGGTGAAACCGGAACGGGCGGGGCCCGACCCCAGCGAGCGCAACTGCTCGCCGTACTCGACCCAGGCATCCTCGATCACCTGGCGCGAAAGCGCCGCGATGATGGGAACGATCAGAACCGTCTGGGCGAGAATCATCGCGGCCGGCGTGAACAGGATGCCCAGATGCCCGAGCGGTCCCGCCCGCGACAGCAGCAGGTAGATGACCAGTCCGACCACGACCGGGGGCAGGCCCATGAAAGCGTTAAGCAGCACGATGAGCGGGCGCCGGCCGGGGAAACGCCCTACCGCGGCAGCCGCTCCCAGCGGCAGACCGATGAGCGCGGCCATGGCGACCGCGCTCAGACTCACCTGCAGGCTGAGCGCCACGATCGCGAGCAGATCGGAATCCAGGCCCGTTACCAGGCCCAGCGCCACCGCGCCCGATCGCCCGAACTCCTGCAAGTTCCCTCCATTTCCGGCCAAGTACCGCACCAGCGCACGCGAGCGCGCCGAGCAGAATGGTAAGCTGCGATGTGCTGACATCGAATATGCGAACGCATGCCTAAATGAGGCTCGCCTTCGGCATCCGCATCGAACTCAACGGCCGTGTGCTGAGCGATCAGCTCTGCGCCCTGCTGGAGGCGCTGGCGCGCGACGGCTCCCTGGCCGCCGCCGCGCGCACCGTCGGCTGCTCCTACCGGCACGGATGGGATCTGCTGCGAAGCGCGGAGTCGGACTTCGGCAGGCCGCTCGCCTTGCTCGAGCGCGGCCGCGGCGCCCGGCTCTCGCTGGCGGGGGAGAAGCTGGTCGCGGCCTGTGCCCGGGCGCGGGAGGACACGGCCGCGCCGCTCGCGCGCATCGCGGCCGAGGCAGTCACCGTGTTCACCACCGCGCCGAAGAAGGCGTCCGCTCGACCGCTGCGGGTTTCCGCAAGTCACGACCTGGCGCTGATCGAAGTGAAGCGGATCTGCGCGCGCCTGGTGCCGCCGCTTGCGCTGGAGCTGGCGTTCAAGGGAAGCTTTCAGGCGCTCGATGACCTCGCGCGCGGGCGCTGCGAGCTCGCCGGCTTTCACACCACCGGACGCGCGGGAGACAACGCACCGCTGCGCCCGCTGCTCTCGCCTCGACATCATCGCCTGATCGTGCTCGCGGGACGCCGCCAGGGGCTCATGGTCGCGCCTGCAAACCCCAAGGCCGTCCACTCCATTGCCGACCTGGGCCGGCGAGGCGTGCGCTACGTCAACCGGCAGGCCGGTTCGGCCACGCGCATGCTTTTCGACCGGCTGCTGGCCGCTTCCCGGCTCGACCCCTCTGCCATCGCGGGCTACGGCAATGAGGAGTTCACGCACGTGGCAGTGGCGGCGACGATCGCCAGCGGCCATGCGGATGCCGGCCTGGGCATCGAGGCGGCCGCTGCGGATTTCGGACTCGACTTCATCCCGGTAGCCACCGAGACCTACTACCTCGCCGTGCGCCGGGCCCGCCTGGAGCGCCAGGGCGTACAATTCCTGCTGCGGCAATTGACGAGCCGGGCGGTGCGACGGCGAATCGCACGCCTGCCGGGTTACGACGTGCGCCGCTGCGGCGAGGTCTGCGATGTTGCGGAGGCGTTTGCTGCAAGCCAGGTGCCGGGTTAGCCGCCCGCGGCGCCCGTGGACGCGTCGAGCCGCAGGCGCCGGTCGCTGTACACCCCGCGCGAGTCGCGGGCAATCGGAACTCCCATGAGCCAGACCTCCATTTCCGTGCGTGAACTGAGCTGCGCGGACGATTACGATCCGGACTCCATGCCGGTCGAGCAGGCGCGAAGCCTCATCGGGCGCCTCCTGACTCCGGTTCAGGGCGTCGAACGCACCGGCGTGCGCGCGGCCCTGGGGCGCGTGCTTGCGGCGAACGTGATCTCGCCGGTCAATGTCCCGGCCCACGACAATTCCGCGATGGACGGCTACGCGGTCCGGCACGCCGACCTGGGCGCGACCGAGGTGACACTGCGCATCGTCGGGACTTCGTTCGCCGGAAAGCCCTATGCCGGCTCGATCGGCAGCGGCGAGTGCATCCGCATCATGACCGGCGGTGTCGTCCCTGTCTCGGTGGACACCGTCGTGATGCAGGAGCATGCGCGCGCCGAAGGCGACCGGGTCACGATCGGCAGCGGCCACCGCCGGGGCCAGAATCTGCGGCGGGCGGGAGAAGACCTGGCGAAGGCCGGAATCGCGCTCGCGCGCGGCAAGCTCCTGAACCCGGCGGATCTCGGACTGGCAGCCTCGCTCGGAATCGCTGAAGTTTCGGTGTACCGCAGGCTGCGCGTGGCGTTCTTCTCCACCGGCGACGAACTGGTATCGATCGGCTCCCCGCTCACCGAGGGCCAGGTCTACGACAGCAATCGATACACTCTCTACGGCATGCTGACCCGGCTCGGTGTCGAGCTGATCGACATGGGTGTGGTGCGCGACGATCCGGCGCTGCTGGAGCGGGCTTTCCGCGACGCGGCGGGGATCGCCGACGTGGTCATCACCAGCGGCGGCGTTTCGGTCGGCGAGGCGGACTTCATCAAGGATCTCCTGAACCGGATCGGTGAAGTACTGTTCTGGAAGATCGCCATGAAACCGGGCCGGCCGCTTGCCTGCGGGCGCGTCGGCGCCGCGCACTTCTTCGGCCTGCCCGGCAACCCGGTATCGGTGCAGGTCACCTTCTACCAGTTCGTGCGCGACGCCCTGTACGCGCTGATGGGGCGCGAGCCGGTGCCGCCACTGCCGGTCCTCAAGGCAACTTGTACGAGCGCGATCCGAAAAGCACCCGGCCGCACCGAGTTCCAGCGTGGCAACCTGAGCCGCGACAGCACCGGGACGTGGAGCGTGCGTGTCACTGGTGACCAGGGCTCCGGGATTCTGCGTTCGATGTCGGAGGCGAACTGCTTCATCGTCCTGCCGGCCGAGCAGGGCGACGTCGCTCCCGGCGGGCTGGTCGAAGTGCAGGTGATGGAGGGTGTGATCTGAGCGCCGGGGTTGCGTGGCTCCGGATCCCCATCGACTCCAGGCCGCAAGGCGCCGGCAAGCGGCAGCACGATCGACCGGTTCCGCGCCTCCGTCGACCGGTTCCGCGCCGCCGCCGCAGCGCCTGCCGCGCCGCGAGGCCCGAAGCGCTCAGATACCCTCCGCGATCCCGTCCACGAGACCCCAGGCGAGCGCGGTCTGCACCTCGAGCCGCTCGCCGCCGAGCGCCCAGTACAGCGTGCGCTGACGGCCGATGCGTCGCGGCAGCGTCGCGGTGCCGCCCGCCCCCGGGATCAGTCCCATGCCGATCTCGGGCAGACGGAACCAGCTGTTCGGATGCGCGATCACCCGACCCGCGGCCGCCGACACCTCGATCCCGGCGCCGATGCAGGCGCCGTGAACGTACACGCTCGTGCGCTCCCGCAGCCGGTGCACGAGCAGCGCCGGGGAACGCAGGCAGCGGATCGCATGCGCCGTCGCCGGATCGGCGGCGCAGCCGAATTCATCCAGATCGCCGCCGGAACTGAACGACGGCCCGTCTCCACGCAGGTTCAACGCGCTCGCGCTCGGATCGCCGGCCACTGCGTACAGCGCCTCGACCAGTTCGTCACGCATGCGCGAATCGAAGGCGTTGAGCCGCCGCGGATGCGCGAGGTACAGCTCGAGCGCGCCGCCCGCGCGCGTCAGGCGCACGCGCGGCCCCGTGGCCGGTGGCCGCGGGCGCACCGGGTGCGCCTCGCGCCAGGCTCGGAACTCCGGCCCCGCGAGCAGCGTCGAATAGGCGAGGGATTCGAGCACCAGTGCTTCGGGCAAGGGCAGCGCCGCTCCGCAGCGCAGCACCTGCGCGAGCGTGGACGCGGCGAGCGGCCGCGCGCGCGCGTTGTGCTCCAGCCTCGCGACCTCGGTGTCGAGCGACGCCGCGGGCGCGGCGATCCAGCCACGCGGCGCCTCCGCGGCGGCGGTGAGCAGCAGGTCGTAGTCGTCGATCGCGATGTCCGGGAGCCGGCCCTGCCGGTCGACGCCGATCAGGATCGAGCCCTGGGCGCGCTGCGCCGGGGCCGTCGCCGCGGCCAGGTCGATCACCAGCGCCGGCGCCCCGAACACCGGGGCGTGCGCTTCGCAGTCGCAGTTCGTGCTCGTGGCCTCACCCGGCGCGCGCTGGCGGCGCGGTCTGAGCGACTTCGAGTTTGAGCGCGCGCCTGAGGAGCTTGCCGGTCTCGTTGTACGGCAATGTGTCGCGATAGATGATGTCCTCGGGCGTCTTCGTCGAACGCAGGCGCTCGCGCACCCAGCGGCGCAGCTCCTCGGGTCGCCGATCGCCGCGGCTGACCACCACGGCCGCGACTCGCTCGCCCCATTCGTCGTCCGGCAGGCCGATGACGGCCACGTCGCGCACATCGGGATGCGCCCGTAACACCTCTTCGATCTCGCCGGGCGAGAGGTTCTCGCCGCCGCGCACGATCACGTCGTCCAGGCGCCCGCCGAGGAACAGGAAGCCGCCCTCATCGAGCCAGCCATAGTCCCTGGTCGAAAACCAGCCGTCGGCGCGAATGGCGTTCTGGTTCAGGTACTCGCCGGATACCTGTTCCCCGCGCACCCATACCTCACCCGGCTCTCCGGCCGGCACGGACCGGCCCTCGGCGTCGCGGATCTCGAGCTCGATCGCAGGCAGCGGCCGTCCCACGGATCCCAGGCGCCGGCGTATTGCCGGATCCTCGCTCGCTTGCGCGGCGCGATGATCTTCGGGCGTCAGCACCGCGATCGTCGAGCTGGTCTCCGTGAGTCCATAGCCGTTGACGAAATCCACGGCTGGCAGGAAACGCATCGCGCGCTCGATCGCAGCCGTGGGCATCGGGCCGCCGCCGTAGGACAGGTGCCTCAGGAAAGGCAACTGCTCCCCGGAAGTCTCCAGTACATCGAGCACGCGACCGAGCATCGTGGGAACGAGCATCGCGTGCGTCACGCGCTCGCGCCTGGCCAGGCGCACCCAGTCCTCTGGCGCGAAATTCTCCAGATGCACCACACGGCGGCCCAGGTAGGCCGAGGTGAGAACCGCCGAGACCGCCGCGATGTGATACGGCGGCACGCTGACGAGCGCGGCTTCGTCCTCTGCGGCAGCCATGAATTCCAGCGTCGAGATCACGTACCCGGTCAGGTGCCGGTGGCGCAGCACCGCTGCCTTCGGTTCGGCCGTGGTGCCGCTGGTGAACAACAGCACGGCAATGTCTTCCGGGTCCGCGGCAACCGGCTCCGGCCCCACCGCAAGGGCAGCGGGCGCCGCGAGCCACCGGCTTCGCGCCACGACCGTGACGCCGTCAACGCCGGCCGCGCGCACCAGCATGTCGTCGTCGACGATCACGAGGCAAGGCGCCGTGCGCGCCAGCAGCCGGCGCAGTTCGGCGTCCGGCAGCCGGTAGTTCAGCGGCGCGAACGGCCGGTTCGCAAACGCCGAGGCGAACAGCGCGATCGAGAATGCCGGTGAATTGAGGCCGATGTAGGCGAGCGTTCGCGCCGGACTCGCGGCCAGCGAGACCGCGGCTTCTCGGGCGCGCACCAGCATGTTGGCGAACGTGATGCCCGACTCGAGCGGGCCGACGGCGATGCGCCCGCCCAGGCCCTCGGCCGCCATCTCCAGCAGCAGCCCGGTATGCACCGGCGCTTCAGTCCGAGGACGGCAGCGGTCTCGCCTCGCGCAGCGCGAGCGGCCGGCCATCCAGCGACAGCGAACCTTCGCCCGCCTTGATACAAAGCACTTCGAGGCCTGCGGTCTGATCGCCGTAGCGCTTCCCGAGCAGCGTGCCGTCGCGGCGCTCGGGGCTCGGCGCGCCAGCGCCCGCACGCTCGGCCGAGACGGCCAGCATCGCCACGCCGCCGCATTCGAGTCTGGCATCCTCCTTGGGCGCCTTCACGATTACGATTTCGGTCGCGCAGACCGCACTCTTCCAGCGCGAACCCGCTGTGATCTTCATGTTGTCGTCTTCTCTGAAAGGTGCATCATCCGCCGCTCGGGCACGGCCGGCGGCCGCAAGCACATGCGCCCGTGAGCGTGGCGCGCCGCCTGCGCGCGCCTCGGGCTGCCGCCACTGCAGGGCCACGCCCCGGCGCATGCTTCGCCCATGTCAGGCTGCTCCACTCGGCGCTGCGCGCTTCGCCCACTCGGTGCTGCGCGCCTCGTCCACTCGGCGCTGCACGCCTCGTCGCGCTCTTCACCGGCCAACGTATTATAGCGGCTTGCCCTGTTCTCCAAGATGGATTTGCCGCTATCCACCGGCTCTCGTTCCGCTCTGAAGCAGGCTTCGAAAGGCTCACGCGCGCGCTCGTGGATGGCGCTCCCCGCAGGTGCGCGTCATGAGTGAACCGGTATTGCCGCGAGGCGAGCTGCTGATACGCCGTGCCGAGCTCGACGGCGCACGGCTCGTGGACGTGCTCGTCGGCGCCGGCCGCGTTTTCGCGATCGCGCCGCAGCTGCCGGCAGGAGCCGGCGCGAGGATTGTCGATGCACGGGGTGCGGCTCTGCTGCCGGGCCTGCACGATCATCACCTGCACCTGCGCTCGCTGGCCGCGGCGATGCTGTCGCTGCGCGGCGGCCCTCGGGTGGTTCGCAGCGAAGGGGAACTTGCGGCGGCGCTCGCCGCCGCCGACGCGCTCCCGGAACGCCAGCAGGAATGGCTGAGCGGCGTCGGCTACCACGACTGCGTCGCCGGCGAGATCGACCGTGACTGGCTCGATCGCCATGCGCGCTCGCGGCCGGTGCGCATCCAGCACCGCAGCGGCCGGCTGTGGATACTGAACAGCCGAGCGCTCGACCGTCTCGCAGACGCGCAAGCTGGCGCGCCGCTGGAACGCGTGGACGGCCGCGCCACCGGGCGCCTGTACGACGGCGACGGCTGGCTGCGCGAGCGGCTCGCAGGCCAATGGCCGGACCTGCGCGCCGCGAGCGTGCGGCTCGCCAGCCGCGGCCTCACGGGCCTCACGGATGGCTCCCCGGACAACGACATCGCCTGCCTGCGGCACTTCGAGCACGCGCAGCATCGCGGCGAACTGCTGCAGGATCTGCTGGTCATGGGCGACGCGACGCTCGCCGCCGCGGCAGCGAACGCAGGCGCGCGCATCGGGCCGCTCAAGGTCCACCTGCGCGAGGCCGCGCTGCCCGAATTCGATTCCCTCGTGGCGCGAGTGCGCGAGAGCCATGCGGCCGAGCGGCCGGTCGCTGTGCACTGCGTGACCTGCGCCGAACTGCTGTTGGCGCTCGAAGCGCTGCGGGTGGCCGGCGCCAGACCGGGCGATCGAATCGAACACGCCTCGGTCACGCCGCCCGAGGCGCTGCCCATGCTGCGCGACCTCGGCCTGTGCGTGGTGACGCAGCCGCACTTCATCCTGGAACGCGGCGATGAGTACCTGCGCGAGGTCGACGCCGGCGAGCGCGCGTTCCTGTATCGCCTGCGCAGCCTGCGCCAGGCAGGAATTCCACTGGCCGGCGGCTCGGATGCGCCGTTCGGCGACCCGGATCCCTGGCGCGCCATGCAGGCCGCCGTCGAACGGCGCACGGCGGGCGGGCTTCGCTGCGGCGTCGATGAAGCGATCACACCGGAGCAGGCCCTGGCGCTCTACCTCGGCGGCCCGCACCGGCCCGGTGGCGTGGCGCGGCGCGTCGCCGCCGGAGCAGCGGCCGATCTGTGCCTGATCGATCGATCCTGGCGCGCGGCGCGCCCGGCTCTGAGTGAGGTGCAGGTCCGGCTCACCGTGCGCCGCGGCGAGGTGATCTGGGAATCACCTGCTCTTCGCCCGGTTATTGAAGCTCCTTGATATTGGCCGCCTTCGCGATCCTGGCCACCAGTTCGGTCTGGCGCTGGATCATCGCCGCCATTTCGGCGGAAGTCGGCGCAACGATCTCCGTTCCGGTCTCGAGAATCTTGGTGCGCGTCTCGGGCGAGTTCATGGACTTGGCGATCTCGCCTTGCAGGCGCTGCAGCGCCGACTGGGGTGTACCCGCCGGAGCCCAGTACCCCTGCCAGGACGGCGGAGTTTCGAATCCCGGAACGCTTTCGGATACCGAGGGCACATCGGGCATCAGATTCGTTCTCTTACCCAGGACGGCCAGAGCTTTCAGTTTGCCTGCCTTGGCCTGCGGCACCAGCGGGGTCAGGATGGTGATCACCGCGTTCAGCCGGCCGGCGGTCATGTCCAGCAGGGCCTGGGCGCCGGCCTTATAGGGAACATGCGTCATTGTCACGCCGGCCAACTGCTGCAACTCCTCCGCCGCGAGGTGGCTTTGCGATGCAACGCCCGTCGTTCCGTAGAGAACCTTCCCGGGGTTGGCCTTGGCGTACGCGATCAACTCCGTCAGCGAATTCACCGCAAAGGACGGCGGTACCAGGATCGCGGTGGGACTCTCGCCCAGCATGGTGATGGGCGCAAGGTCCTTGATCGGGTCGTAGCCCAGGCGCGCACCCAGAGCCGGTCGAATGATGATCGCTCCGGTTGACGCGTTCAAGAGTGTATATCCGTCGGCAGCGGCGCGCGCGACCGCCGTGGTGGCCACCGAGCCACCGGCGCCCGCGTTGTTCTCCACCACGACCGGTTGACCGATCAGTTCGGACAGCTTCGCCGAAACGAGGCGGTTCAGGTAATCGCCGCTGGAACCGGAGGCAAACTGGGAAACGACCCGGATCGGCTTGGTCGGATAGCCCTGGGGAAAGCCGGCGAACGGGATCGTGATACCGGCAATCAACGCGCACAAACGCAGTCTTGCACAAGCGTATTTCATGGCAGCTCGTCCTTTCTTGCTCACGGGATGGTCTTGCGGTGGAATGATCCGACAACGATGCGGCAGTTTGCAATCCTCGATCACGAAAACCATGCAGGTTCGTGGCGCCGGCCGGAGTCCCTCTGGGGATCTGCGCTCGATCGCTACCGGGGGCCTTCGAGAAGCCTGCCGTATCCTGAGACCGGCTCGCGGATCCCGGCAATCTTCAGGCACTGGTACATGTTGGCCGGGACCGTCGCCACGATCGGGATTTCCAGGTTCTTCTCCAGAGCGTCGATCATCTCGAGCGTCCGGAAGCAGCCCCCGGCGATGAAAACCGCCTGCACGCCGGGACAGCGCCGGTGGAACTTCACCACCTCGCCGTACAGCTCCCAGGGCGACATCCGGAAGCCCTCCGAGGCGTGTCCGAAACACACCGACAAGTGATCATCGACGCTAAACCCGCGGTCGCGGAGATATCGAATCGTGTAGTCCGTCACCTCCTGCGAAGTCGCGGCGTAGACGCTGACCCGCTGGACACCGAGGGCCGCGAGCGAGGCCGCGACCGATGTCGCGCCCGTCGTCGCCCTCACGCCGGTGGTTTCCTCGATCTCCCGGATCAGCGCCGCGTCGCCTTCGACGCCAAGGACGAAACCGGCGGCAGTCGCTTCATAGGTGATGACATCGGGACTGGCCGCGGCCAGGAGCCTCGCACCGTGCAGAGCGTCGCCGCGCATCTTCTTCAGGTTCTCCAGCGTCAGGGCCCCCATCGCCACCCGGGTCTCGAGTGTGACCACGCCCTCCGGGCACAGGACGCGGAACTCGTAAGAGCAGTAGCCCGTGTCGACGGCGGGGATCAACACGCCGATCTTCGCTTTCCAGCCCAGAGGCCAGGGTTTGAGTACCTTCATGGTGCTTTCCATGATGAGAAGACCGCAGCTAGTCCACCTTGAGGCCGGCTTCCTTGATGACCTTCGCGTAGATCGTCCATTGCTCGTCGATCAGCTTGGCAAGCTCGACGGGAGCCCGGTACCCCAAGGTGACGCCTGAACGGGCGAGCCTCTTTGCAACCTCGGGATCCTTCACTGCCCTGCTCACGGCTGAAACCAGTCTGTCGTGGACCGGTCTTGGCGTCTTCGAATGGGCGAACATCGCCATCCAGACGTTGACCGAGATGTCCGGGAACCCGGCGTCCGCCCCCGACGGAACGCCCGGAAGCTCCGATGCCCTGCGGGTGAGGAGCAGGATTTTCATGTCGCCGGATTTGTGATACTGCAGCACGCCCGGCAGAGTCCCGGTCATCCAATCGACGTGCCCGCCCAGAACTGCCGTGATCACGCCGCTGATGTTCGCAGCGGGCACCAGCTTGCTGTCGATCCTGGCATTTCCACGGATGCCCTCGAAAATGATGTGCGCCTCTCCGCCCAGACCCGACAGCGTACCCTTCAGCTTTCCGGGATTGCTCCTGGCGTACTGCACGAAATCGCTGAAGGTCGTGAAGGGCGAACTTTTCCCGACGGCCATCACGCTGGGCGTATCGCCGAGGTAGGCCACGGGCAGCAAGTCCTTGCGGGGGTCGAAGGCCGGCGCCTTCGACAACTGGACGGTGGAAATCACCGCGGCACCGCTCGCCGAGAGCAGGGTATGACCATCGGGCCGGGTGTTCAGAAAGGCGGTCGCGCCCACGAGGCCCGCGCCACCGGCCTTGTTTTCGACGACGACAGGCACCTTCAATTCCCGTGAAAGGCTCTCAGCGACGACCCGGGCGCCCAGGTCGAGAAAACCTCCGGGCGGAAAGGGAACGACGATGGTCACGGGCCGGGTGGGAAAACCAGTCTCCTGGGCGGCAACCCCCGCCGGACAGACACTCAGCGCGACGCTCGAGACCAGAATACTGCGCAGAACGGATTCTCTGATTAGCATTTCAACCCCCGTGTACTTTATTTGCACTGACTCACTCCGAGCGCCGATCGATCGAGCGCCCTGATGTATTCCGGGCGGTGTCCTGCCCGTGCCGGTTCGTAGTGCCGGCCTCCTTGGACAAGGCGACTACTCCTCGCCGGCAATCGCCGCGGAGAACCTCCTCCTCCTGAACAACGCTGTCACGACGATCCCCAGGGCGACCAGCAGCAAGACAGCGCAGATCGGACGCTGCGCGAAGACCCAGAGGTTTGCGTCGTAGGAGATCATCGTCTGGCGGAAATTCACCTCGATGAGAGGACCCAGTACGAGCGCCAGAATGAGCGGCGGTGTCTCGAAACGCAGTCGCCTGAGGACAACGCCGATCACCCCGAAGGCGAAGGTGATGACCACGTCGGTGAGACTTCCGTTGATGCTGTAGGAGCCCAGAAAACAGAAGATCAGGATGAGGACCGACAGCAGATTGGCCGGTATCTTCAGCACCCGCACCCAGAGCGGGATCAACGGCAGGTTCAGGACCACCAGCATGACGTTGCCGATGTACAGGC